>JBBRJI010000406.1:0-5845 GCA_038219625.1 Pirellulales bacterium
GTGCATAAAGAATCAATGGGCATCGTCGAAATTCATTCCTTAAGTCAATGGATGTTTGTCAGGGTGAAGATAGACAAAAGACTTTCCCAACCTACCGCCGTAATTTCCAGCTCGAATCCGTTGAAGGCCCTTTACCGGCAAGGCGGCGTCGATGGCTGCGTAGGTTGCCTGAGCTACCTTATCTAAGTCCGAACCGTTGATGATGATCTCCATGATGGAAACCACACCATCGGGAACCAACGATTTGTCCCCCAGTTTCACCTTAAGTGTAGGGCAATATTCTGCATACGTGCTGGCGATCAGAAACTTGTAGCTGCTGCCGGCTTTGCTCGCACTGGCAGCCACACCGCCGGGGAAAGTTGTGATAACACCCGGCATGGCGTCTGCGGCCGTGGCTGCACGTTCGGCAGCCTCGATGGCAGCGTCCTCGGAGTAAGCCAGAAACCACAGGTTGCCACCCATGATGCCATCCGCGTAACCGAAACGTCGCGTTAGAAAAAACTCACCTCCCAAAGTTGGAATGGTCCAACCTTTGTGGCCAAACATCTCCGTTCGTGTTTGATACCCATCTCCAAAAAAGGCAATCTTTCGGCCAAGTTTGAAATAGGGGTCCGTATCGAGCAGGTTGAAACATCGAGTGGTTGGACATGTTAATACGTTTTGGCTCAATCTCGCCAAAAGTACTTTTTCTAAGTGAACCACTCGATCTTTGCGAAAACGAGGGACATGAAACTGAAGTAGTGCGCCGACGCGACCATCCGGCGTTTCTTGGTCTGGTGATTTGCCGTCCAAAACCTGCTCGATGCCTGCTTCGCAGTCGCACATGATCGTGCTGCTCGCATGGCCGGTTGCAGCTTGGCAAGCCGCCATCAGCCATTTCCGATCGCGAGCGGTGACCAAGACCGATGCGTAAATGCTCTTGAAGGCTTCTGCGTAGGTATCTTCAACTAGAAGGTCCCATTGAGGGTTGTTCTTCCACGGGGTCATGTAGCGGGCCTAAGAATATAAAGCGGAACAAATAGAGCGGAACAATTCGTTTAGGCAACATTGTAACTCATCTGCATCGTAACGAAACACGGCTGGTGATTTCAGTCGGCCGCTCGCCTAGAACTTGGTCCTTGACAGAAACACAGAATAGCCAATCATTTCGCTTGCCCTTTTTCGCCGGCCGAGTTGAACCCATCCGGTGTTGTCACCAACGAGAAATCACTAATGAAAATTCACGAATACCAAGCAAAAGAACTCTTCCGTAAAGCTCAAGTGCCTGTGTTGCAAGGTTTTGTTGCCAAAACACCAGAAGAAGCCAAAGCGGCCTTTGAAAAGCTTGGCGGCCCGATCGCTGTGGTAAAAGCGCAATTGCACGCAGGTGGACGTGGTAAAGGGACCGTTATCGAAGTGCCCACGCAACGCGGCGTTCAATTGGTCAAAAGTGGAGACGAAGCAGCTACTGTTGCCAAGAATCTCCTTCACAATCGCTTGGTTACCGTGCAAACCGGATCCGCGGGCAGCAAAGTCAATCAAGTCTTCGTCGAGCAGGGTTGCAAGATCGCTCGTGAGTTGTATTTGGCCGTTGTTGTCGATCGCGGTAGTCAAATGCCACTGCTAATGGTTAGCAGCGAAGGTGGCGTTGAGATTGAGAAGGTAGCGCATGATACGCCTGAAAAGATTTTGAAGGAGTCGTTTGACCCAGCCTATGGCTTGCAAGGCTTTCAGGTCCGCAAGCTTTGCAAAAAGCTCGGGATCTCGGGTGATGCGGCTAAAAGTGCCGACTTTTTCATGAAAAAGATTTGCAAACTTTTCGTCGATCTCGACTGCTCAATGGCTGAGATCAATCCGCTGGTCATCACCGAGGACAACAAGATGATCGCGCTCGACGCCAAGATCACGTTTGACGACAACGCACTGTTTCGACACCCAGATTTGAAAGAATTGCGCGATATCAACGAAGAGGAGCCCGCTGAAATCCGCGCCGGAAACACAGGTCTCAGTTACGTCAAACTCGAAGGCAATATCGGCTGCCTCGTCAATGGCGCAGGGCTCGCGATGGCGACCATGGACATCATCAAGCATCACGGTGGTGCGCCAGCGAATTTCCTCGACGTAGGTGGTGGGGCGAACACACAGCAAGTCACGGAAGCGTTCCGAATCATCTTGTCGGATCCGAATGTTAAAGCCATTCTTGTGAATATTTTTGGCGGTATTGCCCGTTGCACCACCATTGCCCAAGCGATCATCGAAGCATCCAAAGAAGTGGGCTTCACCGTGCCGCTGGTCGTAAGGCTGGAAGGGACCGAAGTCAACGAGGGCAAGAAAATGCTCAAGGACAGCGGACTGGCCATCATCTCCGCCGACGACTTGACCGACGCCGCGAAAAAAGTAGTTGCATCGATCGCCTAGTGCTTTGATCCAAAATCCCAATCGCAACCAACCTAACTCCAAAGATCCCAGAACCAATATACTATGAGTATTCTTGTAAATCGCGAAACGCGAGTCATCTGCCAAGGCATCACAGGCAAAGCCGGAGCATTCCACACCAAAGGCTGTAAAGAGTACGGCACCAAAATGGTGGGCGGTGTTACGCCAGGAAAGTCAGGCGAAACCATTGAGGGACTGCCGGTCTTCGACACGGTCGAAGAAGCGGTCAAGCAAACCGGCGCTAACGCATCCATGATCTTCGTTCCCCCTGCCTTTACCGCAGACGCGATTCTCGAAGCCATTGATGCGGGCATCGGCGTTATTTGCGCGATCACCGAAGGGGTGCCAGTCATCGACATGGTTCATGTCTATGATCGTGTCCGTCGCAGCCAGTCGATTTTGATCGGGCCCAATTGCCCTGGCGTTATCACCCCGGGCGAATGCAAGATCGGGATTATGCCAGGCTACATTCACAACGTGGGCAAAGTCGGCATCATGTCCCGCAGCGGCACATTGACGTACGAGGCAGTTTGGCAAACAAGCAGCCTCAATTTGGGGCAATCCACGTGTGTTGGACTGGGTGGTGATCCTATCGTTGGCACTTCTTATATCGATCTTTTTGAACGATTCCAAAAGGACGATCAAACGGAAGTGATCCTCATGATCGGGGAAATCGGAGGGGATGCCGAGGAACAAGCGGCTGCCTACGTAAAGAGCCATGTGACCAAGCCAGTCGCCGCCTTCATCGCAGGTCGCACTGCCCCACCAGGCAAACGCATGGGACACGCGGGTGCGATCATCACTGGCGGCAAAGGGACTGCGGCGGAAAAAGTCGCAGCCTTGGAAGCCGTTGGGATCGTGGTCGCGCAGTCGCCAGCCGACATGGGCGTCGCGGTCGTTGAAGCGATCAAGCGGGGCAAGTAGCATGCCGCCGGCTTTATGCCGGGGTTTTTGACCATCTGTTCTAGAAATGAAGGTAATGATCCCCCGAGTAAACTCGGGGGCATTCTGCACTTGAGTTTCTTTAGCTTAACCGAAAATCGGATCGGGATCATCGACTTCAGCGTTCTCATGGCCATGCTTAGCTCGACGCCTATTGCGTTCTTCCTTCACCCGTTCTGGCGTTTCAATGCGAAGCAAGACAACGTCCTTCGCGGTAAATAGGACATTTACGAAGGCAACCGTTAAGGAACTCAAAACGAGGACGATGAATGCAAATACTTCTTCGGGATTGCTCCAACTGGACGAGCGGGCTGGAAACAGCTCGGCTAACGTCCAAAAGAAGTTAGGAAAGAAATACCATCCAAACGACAGTGTTTGATAATCATTAGCCGCCAAACTCAAGGAACAGGTCACGATAACAGCCATAACGATCATGACCAAGGTCAATGCAAAGGAGATGATCAGACGCCCAACCAGAACCTTCCTTAGGAATACCATGCAGGTGAGTCGCACCATTCCAAGGTAAAGGGCCAAATAGCAGGTTACGGCGGAAATGTAGATGATCAAAGGAAGCTGAATGTTGCGCTGGCCAGGTGGAAGCAATACCAGCGGGGCAAGGGCTAGTGTAAAGGCTGAGCCCATAAAACTGAGTAGGACAAAGATGTAACCTGGCCCTGCTCCAGGATTGAGCCAAGTCAAAAAAACCCGTCCGAGCAATGAACTAGGCAAAGACCGTCGGGCGCGAGCAGGAATGGTCCCTCGCTCACCCATCATGATGCTCCCAGCAACTCCCCAATGGATGAACAGGGACGTCACTGCCACGGCGATCATTTCCTGCATAAAATTCATGCCAGCCCCTGCGCCTGATTCATTGCCATACGCCACGATCATGAATCCTTCCATCATGCACATGAGCAGCCCTATCACGAGAAGCGGGATGCGGATCGGGGTTGAGCGGTTGTCGCTACTAAAGCCAATCGCACATGCCCCGCATCTCAAGAGTAACCATCCGTACAATATTACGGCTAACAAAAATACTCCAAACGCAATCCAACGCTCCAAGCCATATCCACCCGTAGTTACCAGTCCGATCAAAATGGCACCGGTCCAGAACGAGCAAAAAACCTGTCCGGCTAAAAGGATAATGGAGAAAAAAACTTGTTGCATCCGAGTACGCGAGAACGAAGCAACCGAAATCGCTATCGCGGAAAGTGCCAAACTACACGAGGCGATGATCGATATGGTCATCGCGATGACCTCCAGCGTGATGCCTCTCAAAAGATAAGTTAACGCAATGCAAGGCGCAATGACCGATAAATAGACGATCAGTTGAAGAGCAGCGACACTCAGCTTGCCAATCAGGATGTGCCTTGGCGAAAGAGTTGATAGGGATAATGTCTCAAACGTACCGTCCTCAAGCTCCGATGCCATGGAACGAAAAGTCGATTGAGGAATCACAATCAAGGCTGGTACGATCAAGATAATTGCATAGCCGATTAGCATCCCTGCACCGCTCGAATTGTAGTAGATGCTGGGGATCATGCCTACAATTGCCAAAACCGACCATGCCAGGATAACTATCGTTAGGAGCATCAAAGTCCAGGAAAACTGCCGGCTTTTGAGCGCTTGGCGAGTCTCTTTGACCAGAATCGGGTTGACCCAATCGCTCCACGCGATGAGCCGCTTGTCCCAGGCGGTTTCCCCTTCAACGAGTTGTTGAATTGCGGAGGCGTGTTCACGCTGGTCGGGAGCTGTTGCTGGATTTGCAATCCCCGGAGTGTCTGTCGCCTCAGGTGTCATCGTACTCATTGAATAGCTCCGGTTGTAACCTTCATGAACACATCCTCCAGCGTTTCGCGATGAGCCGCGAATTCAAGGATTGCGAAGTCTGCATTGACGATTGCCTTGAGCAATGCGACTTGCTCGTTAGGACCACCAACCAATTCTAACGATAATGTATTGTCGTTTCGCGTAACATTGGAAACTCCATTTTGTTCATTGAGCCAATGTTGTAGTTGCTGCCCCCGTTCGAGTGCCGTCATTTGCACGCGCAAGGCACCTTGGATCGAGCGTCGGATATCGGCCACACTTCCCACGGCCAGCAAACGGCCACGCTCGATGATCCCAACTTGATCACACATCTCTGCCAATTCGGTGAGGATATGGGACGACACCAAGATCGTCGTCCCCTCAACGGCCAATTGTTGGATCATCTGTCGCAGCTCGATGCGAGCACGTGGATCCAAACCATTGGCGGGTTCATCCAAGATCAGCACGGCGGGCGAATGGATCATGGATCGTCCCAGGCAAAGCCGCTGCCGCATCCCTTTCGACAAGCCCGTAATCGGTTTGGAAGCAATTTTGTCGAGCCCGGTGAAGCTGAGCGTGCGCCGAAGTGCAGCGATGCGGTCTTTCCCCAAAAGACCGTACGACCGTGCAAAAAAATCTAGGTATTCAACGCAGTTCATGTTCTGATACATGGAGAATC
>JBBRJI010000407.1:0-5767 GCA_038219625.1 Pirellulales bacterium
TGGCTCGAAGGCTTAACGAACAGTACGATTTGCATGGCCATGCGTTCCGGATTGAGGAAATTGCTGGTGGGATGCAGTTATTGACCCGTCCACAATTTGCATCCTGGCTTCGACGCTTAGACCATGTTCCTGGCGAAGAGCTTCTCAGTCAGGGAATGCTGGAAACCTTGGCAATTGTGGCTTATCGCCAACCGCTTCCGCGCGCCGAAATCGAAGCAATCCGGGGAGTCGGGTGCGATGAGGTGCTCCGCCAACTGATGCAGCGCGATCTTGTCCGAATTTCTGGCCGACATGAGGATTTGGGCCGACCGTATCTTTATGGGACGACGAAGCGCTTCCTGCAGCTTTTTGGGCTACAATCTTTGGATTCGTTGCCAAGAGCCCAAAAGATTCGAACGGCGGAAGCCGAAATTGCATCCAGACTTGCGAGCAATCCCAAGCCAGCGCAAGATTTCGATGGAAAATCGGACGAATTCAACGGTGCCTTCCACCCGACTTAAGCTGACCACCATTGACCGACCAGGAACATTGAGTAATCATGCTCCGTTCGATTCCCAATCCTGTCAAATTCCACACCGATACCACATTGGTAGTGGTCACCGGAATTTCGATTGGTACCATTGTACAAAATGAAGTGCTGATATATCCCGTCCCTATTTTCGTCTGCTCAAAAAAGTAAGGAGTCCATTGTGAAGATGACGCTAGCGGCTACCGAGTTGCATGGATCTTTGAAGTCCGAGTTAATGAATTGGAATGGTCGATCGATTGAGCGGACCAAAACTCCAATTGTGATGGTCGATGCAGAAGAATTCGACGAGGAAGACGATGACTTCGACGATGATGATGATGAAGATGAAGATGAGGACGATGAAGTAGAGGACGATGAAATAGAAGACGACGAAGTCCTAGAGGACGATGATTTGGATGACGACGTTGAAGACGACGAACTGGACGATGGCGTAAAGGGCAAGAAATCCAAGAAGAAGGATGAAGTTGTCGAGGAAGATGAATGGGAAGAAGTAAGTGATGACGACGAGGATGAAGACGACGAGGACGAGGAAGACGACGACGATTGGGATGATGATGACGACTGGGACGATGATGACGATGATGACGACGATGACGAAGAAGAAGAAGATGACGAAGAAGAAGGTTGATCGTCTTTGCCTTAGTTAGCGTCGCAATTAAGATAAATGCAAGCCTCGTTGCCCAGACGAGGTTTTTTGTTTTGTCGCGACTTTCCAGAGAGGCTTGATTTCCGTCGATGCCAAACGCAACTTGTTTTTTGGTCGCGTATGCGTTGGTGTTTTGTCTTGAGATGGGCCGATGGGTTGGTTTGTCTCCAAGGGGCAAATCGTGGCTCATGACGTTTCTGGTGGCGATGACTGCCATTGGGCTTCTTACTCATTCGCTTTACTTGCTGGACAGGATTTTCCTGACAGCCGCGTCCGATCAATCGTGGCGTTTGGCATTTTCCTGGCATGATTGGGGAATACTCACGGCTTGGGCGTTGGCAATCGCGTATGCGACACTCTTATGGAGACGCAGTGAAAGCTGGATTGGCTTGTTCGTTCTGCCGTTGCTTTTGACGCTCATTTGGGCCGCCATCTCCGTTCCAAGCGAACCGCTCAACCAAGTGTCAACGGCTAGCCTTTGGAGAATTGTCCACGGAATCGCGATGACCTTGGGAACAATGCTTGTCTCGCTTGGGTTCGCCATGGCCGTCATGTACTTGATCCAGGAAGGGCGACTCAAAGCCAAGCGGGCAACGAAAGGGCTGCTGCGATTGCCGTCTCTCGAATACTTGCAGAGTTTTGGCAGTACTTGCCTGCTTTGCAGTGCTGGCTGCATTGGCTTCGGTGTCATTTCCGGGGTTATCATGAATTTGGTCAAAGACGGTCAAGTGAACTGGACCGATCGAGGGATTGTGTTTTCGGGAGGACTATTCGTGTGGCTTGCCGTCGCTTCCGCCGTTCAGTGGTATTTCGCCAAACGAGGCCGTGGTCACATCACTGCGTGGATGAATATCCTTTCGTTTGTGATCGTTGGAATAGCTCTCTATTTGGTGGTTAGTGCGCCGCACGGGCGAAGAGACATCCAAGCCCCGTCCATCGAGTTGCCCATGACGGAACGGGTTAACGGGGGTGTCGGGTGAAGTTTCGCATGATTGGCTGTAGCCATCATTCCATGCCGCTGGCGATCCGCGAACGACTTTCGTTTACGGACGAGCAATGCAATACAGCGTTGACGGCATTTCGGGAAAAATATCCTGAATGCGAATGCGTTTTGCTCAACACATGCAACCGAGTTGAACTCTACGTCGGGAGCGCATTGGAGATCGAATTGCCCTCGACCGCGGAGCTGGTGGAATTCGTTACCAGCTTTCATCATCAACCGTTAAGCGAATTCGAACCGCATTTTTTGAAATTGGACGCCAAACCCGCCGTCGACCACTTATTTTCTGTGGCCAGCAGCATCGATTCCTTGGTTATAGGTGAAACTCAAATCGCAGCCCAAGTGCACGAAGCTTACGAACGGGCAACCCGGGGGGGCTACACTGGCCCTACCATGCATGCTGCCTTTCAACACGCCAATCAAGTCGCCAAACGCGTTACCAACGAAACCGAAATTCACCGTCGACGCATCAGCGTCCCAAGTGTCGCCGTCAGCGAAATCGCTTCCGAATTCTTCGAACGCTTCGACGACAAACAGATCGTTGTTATTGGTAGTGGTGAGATGGGCGTGGAAACGTTGCAGTATCTCAAAAGTGCCGGTGCGACCAAAATCACCATCGTCAATCGTTCGATCGACAAAGCACAAATGGTTGCCGATAAATTTGCAATCAAAGCCATGCCTTGGGAAGCTCTCGATTGGCTTCTGACGGATGCAGATCTTGTTGTGAGTACTACTGGTGCTGCCCATCCCATCATGTCGGAAAGTCGGTTTCGGCCGATCGCGCATCATCGCAAGAAAGGAACACTATTGATCCTCGACCTAGCGGTTCCTCGAGATTTTGAGGCCGCCATCGGTCGATTGCCAGGTGTGTATCTCTATTCTGTCGATGATTTGGAAGCGGTTTGCGATCGCAATCGATCCTTTCGCGAACAGCAATTGCCTAAGGCACAGAAAATCATTCGAGAGGAATCGGATCGGTTGCTTGGGGATTGGAACCATCGATCTTCGGGAGCCACCATTCGGGCATTGCGAGAGCAAGCGGAAGCAATGAAGAAATCGGAATTAGCTCGACTGCTTGGCAAGCAATCGATGGCTTCTTTGACATCCGAAATGCACGACGAGATTGGAGCGGCTTTTGATCGATTGATCAACAAAATGTTGCATTCGCCGTTGCAATCCATTCGAGACGTCGCTCAAAGCGAACAACGCGACACCTTGGTTTCCGCATTGCGGAAACTGTTTCAAATTCGATAGGCTCCGCCTGGGCCGCGCGACAAATCGCGGATTGCGATTTTTCTTTTTTGTTCCGAACGGCGTAGCTGTCAGATATGGCCCCGCCGGTTGGAAACCGACGGTAGCCAAATCTATGTCGATATGGACCTACAAAATTTGCGAGGAACAAAACTCGCATCAAAACATTTTTCGCAAACGGCTATTTGTCGCGCAACCGAGGCGGAGCCTCAAAACCAGATCCTGGCGATCAGCGGGAAGTGTCCATTATGGCCACATTATTTCGACCAATCGATTGCGAGGAACATGGCAATCAGTTTTTCGCCTCGAGCTGGATGGAGCTGTCGAACCCAGTTGACCCTGCCTCGCAAATGGGCTTCAAATTCGGCCAACTGATTTCGGTTTTGAGTTGATGGTCCCAATCGAGCGCAATTGCAGAGTGTGGCCTTGAGTCGGTCGTATTCGATCCGATTCAAATTGGTGCATCGATTGAGGACGATTCCGGCAGCCGTCTGCCGCGTTGCTGCCCGCATGATTCGTGTCTTACGGAATTGGATCCGAAACCCTTCCTCTAGCGCGATCGAACCAACCTTGATTGCGAATGCTTTGGCAACTCGACCATAGCTCTCGGATCCGGAAAATAAGAGATCGTCTGCGTACCGCGTATAGTTAAGGCCAACGCTACGTGCCAGTCCAGCCAATCTACAATCCAAACGATAAGCGATCAGGTTTGCGAGCGCCGGCGAGGTGGGTGCACCTTGGGGAAGGTGTTTGCGACAATAAAGGGAACGAAGCTGCCACTGACGATCCATGTTCGATTGAAATCGCCAACCATCCATGGGCCGCGGAATGGCACGGAATAGTCTGCAGTATCTCGGTGGCGATCTTTCTTTGTATGGCTTTCAGCCTCGCCCTTGGAGCTTCTACGATGCGTAGGCCCCCGGATCGCTTAGGGGTCGTGCTGACACGATAGTGATCCTTCCGATGTTGAGACAGCCAGTCGACTAGTCCAAGCGGAACGTCGCACCATTCTGCAAATTGTCCGACTGTTGGCAAAGTCGGAATGGAAGCTGCAAATGGGGCGGCCACGGCTCGCCTCATTCTGTTCGGTTCAACATCATGAAGGCGAAAGCTCTCAGCTCTGCTCCAATTCAGTTTTTTGCAAAGTTTGTGCTTCTCCAAGTACCATGCCAAAACGCTTCGGGAAGGGGCGGTTTCAAACTCCAGCAATATTGCGGCGGATAATCGCTTCCTCGCCTTAGATCTCGGAACGGTAAATGGCACGATGGCCTTTTCAAGAGAATCGCTGGTCCATTGGGTATCGAGCAAGATCACTGCCAAGCATTGAAAACGGTCCATCGGCTGAATTACCTACACAGAATGAAGGAAAAGTGATCGTCAGTTCAACAGAACGGGTCTGCGGTGAGGGGTTGTGCTTCGGTAGATGCACTTGGCCTCACCATGGTATGGTTCAGATAACTTACTCCGCGTGGGTATCCCATGCGAGACAATGCAAATCGACACAGGGCCAATTCGATTGCCAGCTTGAACTGACGATCACGGGTGAATTATGAGACAGAATCCTATAGACTGTCAAATGTGTGTGGCTACTAATTTACCCGGACCGGGATATTGTTTAGAGTTTTTTGTCGCCTTTTGCTCCGCAAAAGTGCGCTAACGAGCCGCACTTTCGCGGAGCGAAAGGCGACAATGAGCGAAAGGCGACAATGAAGGATTTCGAGTGGTAGATATTCGCAGCGAAAGGTGGCTGTGGATCAAAGGGGGGCTGTTTGTCGTGATCAGCCTTTTGTAGCTAGGGTTGCTGCTCCTGGAGCTCTCCAATACAAGGTAAGTGGTCCTCGTTTTCGTATCCATTTGGGCTTGTTGTCGGGCTTACTACTTCGCGTTTTACGTCATCGAAAAGTACATAGACTCGCGTTTTCGATTTGCAGGACTGCTCTACGTGCCTCAGTACATGTGGCAGTGAATTGCAAAAGAGTTTCGAGGCAAGGAATAGGAAAAAGGAGGCCGGGACATATCAGAGGCCGCTTGTTAGCACCGATGGCCTCCGAAAGCTTCGTGAAAGAAACGACAAAAATGATCAAGCAAAGTTGCTCGTTCCGTCAGACATGAAACTGCTCGCACCGCCGACTACGCAAGTCATGTGACGCTTTGTCCTATCCCTGAAAAGTAAGAACCAATAGGGTTCGGTTATTGCTTGGAATAAGCCTAAAGTTCATTCTCGTCAAAATCTGCAAAAAACTTGTCTAAGCCCCGGTTGTACTCGCCGAATTCCCCGTAAATGGCGTCTTCGGAAGGTTGCGTTAACTTGGAATCGTTCCTACGGACACTTTCTGACAAC
>JBBRJI010000408.1:0-5761 GCA_038219625.1 Pirellulales bacterium
GTCAGCGTGAACTACAAACCGGACGATCGTTCGCTGGCCGTGGAGTTTTATTCAATGGAAGGGGAGCCTCTGTATCAGAAGATCTTCAAGCGAGGGGCAGTTTGAAATCTACCTATCTATAAACTGGGTGGCACGCTCTGGGGTACGAAGGGCGTGGTGAATCGCTAGAGTCGTTTGCCACACTTTCCACGCCCGTCGCTAATCGCTTTGGGCGTGCCACACGGTGGCCTGGACTGGTAGTCTACTGTCTGCCCCTCGCCTTAAGCCTTGAAGCAGGACACCTCCCACTGACCCGTGGACTTGCGATCCTACCGTCCGGTCGGTAAATTGGTTCGCGATCTGCAATCGGCGACCTACTAATGAGAACGGTTTCAACGCAATGTCGACTTCCAGCCAGGATCTGGCTCCGCCATCCGCTTGGCAGCTTTTGGCATTGCTTACATCGCTCAACGTGATCAATTTTGTCGATCGCCAGCTTATCACCAGTTTGCAAATTCCGCTTCGCGATGATCCACTTTTGCATCTCACAACCCTCCAGAACCAATTGCTGGCGGGCTATTCTTTTTCGATTGTGTATTCCGTTGCCGGCCTTTATTTAGGCACGTTGGCGGATCGGAAGCATCGTCCGCGATTGATCGCATTGGGGCTTCTTGTTTGGAGTGGAGCGACGGCGGCGAGCGGTTTGGCTCAAGACTTTTGGCAATTGGCCATCGCTCGTATTTTTGTCGCGTTTGGCGAAGCGACGTTGACTCCCGCGGCCGTGGCGATGCTGGCCGACGTTTTTCGACCGCGAGAACGATCGCTTGCCTCGGGCATCTACTATTTGGGGGTTCCGATAGGGGCTGGCCTTTCGTTGATCATCGCAAACCTGCTTTGGCCAATCCCATGGATCGGATGGCGTGGTTGCTTCTTTGGGTTAGGATTGATCGGCCTGGCGATGGTTGGAGTTTTGCTGTCGGTAAAAGATCCTCGCCGCGGGGCGACGGACCCAGCACCGCACGCAACGCAAGGTAAGCAATCGGAAAGACGATCTTTCTGGTTTTCACTCATCGAAACTTGGAGGGCGATTCGCCAAACACCAGCTCTGGCGCTCACGATGACAGGGGCGGTGATCATTAACATTAGCGTTGGAGCAACTTGGCTTGATTCCTCATGGCTGAACGCGGAACGCGGCTTCACCAAGTCAGGTGCGCCGATCTTTATCGGCTGTATGTTGCTCGTTGGTGGCTCGGTCGGCAACATCCTCGGAGGCTGGTTGGGTGATAGGTTTAATAGGCGACGCAACGGTGGTCGATTGCTGGCCATAGTCGTTTCGCAGCTTGCGATTGCACCCTTCGCGATCACCAGTCGGTTTCTTCCCGGTGATTATTACATTGGCCTGGGTGTTTGCTACTGTATTGGTTCGATCATGGTAACCATTATGTATGGCCCGGTTCTCGCGACCGTTCAGGAGTTAAGCCCAATTCGTTTGCGGGCCACGACCATTGCATTGCTAATGATTGGCTTAAATATTTTCGGCGCCTCCTTGGGTGCCGTCATTGCCGCATTGCTGAAGGACTGGTTGCATAGCTTTACCTGGGGGATTTTCATTACCGTCCAAGTTGGTCTGCTTTCTATTCCACTATTTTTACTAGCCTATCGTCGATACGAAACCGATTTGGCCAGACTCGCCAATTTATAACTTGGAGAAGAATTTTTATGATGAGAGAAGCTGTCGTCGTTGCCAGTTCCCGCACACCGCTGGCTAAGTCGTTCCGTGGCTCGTTGAATATGACCAGGCCGGACGACCAGGCGGCCCATTGCATCAAAGACGTCCTTCGAAAGACGCCACAGCTCGATCCGGCCGAGATCGAGGACGTGGTGATGGGGTGCGCTGATCCCAATGGTCCACAAGGCATGAATGTAGCTCGCGTTGCCGCCATTCGAGCTGGGTTGCCCACGAGCGTTGCGGGTATCACGTTGAATCGCTTTTGTTCGTCAGGCCTGCAAGCGATCGCTATGGCCGCTCACGAAATCGTTCACGAAGGGGCTAGCGCCTGTATCGGTGGCGGTGTCGAAAGCATCACGGCCATGGTTAGCCTGCAGCTCGATCCCAAGAAGGTGGTCAATCCGTGGGTCCTCGAACACAAACCTGGCATCTACATGGTGATGGGGGACACGGCCGAGATTGTCGCTAAACGCTACAAGATCAGTCGGGAAGTCCAAGACCAATATGCTTTGTCCAGCCAATTGCGAACGGCGAAAGCACAGCAGGCAGGCTTTTTCAACGAAGAACTCGCTCCGCTCCAAGTCACTCGCGCTATCCTGGACAAGAAAACTGGCGCGGTTGCGGGCCAAGAAGAGCATTGGCTAGAGCGTGATGAATGCAATCGAGCCGATACAACGCTCGAAGGACTAGCGGCCCTCAAACCCTATTTCGATCCCAACAGCGGACAGGGGACTGTGACCGCCGGAAATGCTTCCCAGATGTCCGATGGTGCGTCGGCAACACTGCTCATGGAACGCCAACGAGCCGATGCGCTGGGCATTAAGGCCAAGATCCTCTTCCGTGGCTTTGCAGTTGCCGGTTGCGAGCCGGATGAAATGGGCATCGGACCCATCTACGCCGTTCCGAAATTGCTCAAGCGTCATGGATTGAAAGCCTCCGACATCGACCTGTGGGAATTGAACGAAGCCTTCGCGGTGCAAGTCGTGTATTGTCGAGACTGGCTCGGAATCGATCCAGAAAAGCTAAATGTGAATGGTGGCTCGATCGCAATTGGCCATCCGTTTGGAATGACCGGTTCACGCTTAGTGGGTACGCTTGCCAACGAAATGATCCGTCGCATGAGTCGTTACGGCGTCGTGTGCATGTGCATCGGCGGCGGTCAAGGAGCAGCGGGCCTGTTCGAACGATGCGACTGAAAACTGAATCTCAAATCGCAAATCGCAAATCGCAATTAGCTATTGAAAAGATGCAAACAACTAGATCAACAAAGGAAATAGACTTGTGAACGAGCTCGTAAACCTAACTCTTGACGGTGACATTGGCATCATCACCGTGAACAATCCGCCCGTCAACGCACTTAGTCCCGGCGTGCCTGAGGGAATTGAAGCCGCCTTGCAAGAGTGTTGCGCAAACCCATCTGTCCAAGCCATCATCTTGATCGGCGGCGGACGGACGTTTATCGCAGGAGCGGACATCAAGCAGTTTGCCAAACTCGCAACCGGCGAAAAAGGTATTGATGCCGCCATGCGTGCAATGTTTCCAGCTCTCGATAATTGTTCCAAACCGGTCATCGCTGCTATCCATGGAACAGCACTTGGAGGTGGATTGGAGACGGCGTTGTGTTGCCACTACCGAGTGGCCGTTGCGTCGGCTCAAGTCGGTCAACCGGAAGTAAAACTAGGATTGATCCCGGGCGCCGGCGCGACCCAGCGATTGCCTCGTCTAGCGGGCGTAGTCAAGGCGGCGGAGATGTGCGCGATCGGCGATCCGGTTTCGGCCGTCGAAGCTGAGAAAGCTGGAATATTGGATCGTGTAATCGACGGGGATCTGTTGGCCGGAGCGATTGCCTTTGCACGTGAAGTGATAGCGCGAGCGGGCACACCACGTAAAGCCAGCGAGCTTGCTGTCCCGGCGTGCGATCCATCTGCTTTGGCTGCGATTCGGGCGGCCGTTACCAAACGAACGCGTGGACTCACGGCCCCCCTGAAGGCCATTGACGCGGTCGAAGCCGCCTCGTTGCCATTCGACGAAGGCATGCAAAAAGAAGCGGACATCTTTCGAGAGTGTTTGCTTTCGGATCAATCCAAGTCGCTGATCCATGTCTTCTTTGCCGAACGCGCGGTAAACAAGATCCCTGGAATCGGAAAGGAGATAGCGACGCTACCGATTCGACAAGCCGCGGTGGTCGGTGCAGGCACCATGGGAGGCGGTATAGCCATGAACTTCGCCAATGCAGGCATCCCCGTGTTCCTCAAGGAGACCACCCAACAAGCTCTCGACCATGGCTTGGCCATTATCCGCAAGAACTATGCGGCCACCGTGCAAAAAGGCAAGTTGACAGCGGCTCAAATGGAGCAGCGACTGGGACTCATTCAGCCGACGCTGGACTACGATCGGTTCGCCGAAGCGGACATTGTGGTCGAAGCCGTCTTCGAGGGAATGGAACTGAAGAAGCAAGTCTTTGCGGAACTCGAACAAGTCACCCGGCCTGACGCGATCTTAGCATCGAATACCTCGACCTTGGACATCGACGCTATTGCCGCAGCGACCAGTCGCCCGCAACAAGTCATCGGACATCATTTCTTTAGCCCCGCCAATGTCATGCGGCTATTAGAAATCGTACGTGGAACAGAATCGAGTCCAGCCGTCATTGCGACCTCGATGGCCTTGGCCAAAACGTTTGGCAAAGTCGGAGTGCTAGTCGGCAACTGTTTTGGTTTTGTCGGCAATCGCATGTTCGATCCCTATCTGCGACAAGCACAATTCTTGGTGGAGGAAGGTGCACGCGTTGAAGAAGTCGACGCGGCCATGGTCGAATTTGGGATGGCCCTGGGGCCGTTGGCGGTCGCCGATTTGGCCGGACTGGATGTCGGTTGGCGAATCAAAAATGGGATTCGGCATCTGATCTCTAAGGATCTTCGACAACCTTTGATCTCGGACCGTCTTTACGAAATGGGCCGCTACGGTCAAAAAACCGGAGCGGGTTGGTACCGCTATCCAGAAGGGAGCCGCATGCCAACGCCCGATCCCGAGGTTCAACAATTGGTCGAAGAGAGCGCAGTCAAAGCAGGCATCCAGCGGCGGGCCATTTCGTCCGAAGAGATAGTCGAGAGGATTGTTTACGCATTGATCAACGAGGGGGCGAAGATTCTCTCCGAGGGCATCGCTACGCGAGCTGGCGATATCGACATCATCTACATTTATGGCTACGGATTCCCGGCTTATCGCGGAGGACCCATGTGGTATGCGGATACAGTCGGAATCAAAAAAGTCTATGAGCGGATTTGCGAGTTCGAACGGCAGCACGGTCGGGAATGGACACCCGCACCCCTCTTGGCCAACCTGGCCGAAACTGGCAGGAATTTTTCCGACGTTGATAAGGAGCGTGCGTTCGCTTTATGAACACAACAGGACAAGAGAATCGGCCGGCTTGGCTTAATATTCTTGATATCAAGCAGTTACCGCAAACACATCAAGCGACGATTCCAGAGGACTATTTGGATTCGATGGGGCACATGAACGTCATGTGGTACACCCATTTGTTCGCGCACGCGATGGGGGGGATTTTCAAGCGGATCGGAATGGATCGCGATTACTTCGTCAACAGCCAATCGGGCTCTTTTGCCTTAAAGCAATATGTCAACTATCTAAGGGAAGTGAGATTTGGGGAAGAGATTTCTATTCACACTCGAATGTTAGGCCGTTCCGAAAAGCGGATTCATCTAATGCACTTCATGATCAAAGATCAAAGCGATTGCATTGCATCGACATCTGAGGTCCTGCTGACGCATATCGACATG
The DNA here is from genome assembly GCA_038219625.1 of Pirellulales bacterium. Taxonomy (GTDB): domain Bacteria; phylum Planctomycetota; class Planctomycetia; order Pirellulales; family Pirellulaceae; genus JBKCUI01. The sequence continues at coordinate 5,509 of JBBRJI010000408.1, forward strand.
CGAATCCGCCGAAGCTCACCCTTTCCGCCGGAGATCGCCGAGAGTATCGATCGATTACTGGCCGAGCACCTCTCGCTAAATTGGTCCGCCCCTCTGGCTGGTCCCATTCAGCCATAGCATAATAAGGCGAACGGCAGGCTGAAAACTACCAGTGTGATGCAACCCCTCTCCGGCCTTTCAGGCCGACTCTCCCAGAGGGAGAGTGACTTCACCCTCCCTCCGGGAGGGTCGAGCGAAGCGAGGGGAGGGTATG
>JBBRJI010000409.1:0-5748 GCA_038219625.1 Pirellulales bacterium
TGGGATAGGCTTCTAGCCTGTCATTTTCAGCTTGACAGGCTAGAAGCCTATCCCACTTAATTGAACCAGCGAGCCGTATGCGACGGTAAAGTCGTGTTCACCGTCGCCTACGGCAGCGGGTAAACAGAGGTAGACAAGAGCTTCGGGACCATTCCAGAGCACATTAATTTTCAAAAGGAAATCATGGATCTAAACGTTTACGGGGTCAAAAGACCTTGCTTCCGAGCCGCCTTATACTGCCTTTTGCTCGCACTAGGCTTGACGAACAGTTCGTTGATTGCTGCAGACTGGCCGATGTGGCGAGGCGATTCCATGCGAAGTGCGGCGTCGGCGGAGTCCCTTCCGCCACGCCTACGGATCGAGCATGTGATTGCAGGTACCCCCAGAAAGCAGACTTGGGATGACCCGCTCAATATGGATGTAATGTCGTTTGATCGCGTTTTTGAACCGATCATTTTAGGCTCGCAACTGTTTGTGGGCTTCAACGACTCGGACAAAGTCGTCTCGTATGATCTCATTTCGGGCAAGGTGATCTGGACTTATTACACGGATGGTCCAGTTCGATTGCCTCTGGCGGCCTCCGATGGAGCTGTCTACTTCTCAAGTGACGATGGTTGTCTATATTCGCTGGATGCTGCGACGGGCGCATTGCTTTGGCGATTTCGCGGTGCACCGCTCGATCACCTTGCGATCGGGAACCGTCGCCTGATTTCAGCTTGGCCTGCCCGCGGTGGACCGGTCATCTGCGGTGATCAAGTCTACTTTGCGTCTAGCATCTGGCCATTCATGGGCACGTTCATTTACGCTCTCGACAAGAAGACCGGTGAAGTCATTTGGCTCAACGACGAGACTGGATCGCAGTACATCAAGCAGCCGCATAGCGCTCCATCGTTTGCTGGCGTTGGACCGCAAGGTGCTTTGGTTGCAACCCAAGATACTCTCATTGTCCCAGGCGGAAGATCTGTCCCCGCCGTATTCGACCGACATACCGGCAAGCAACGCTATTTCGAAATTAATGCCGGTGGTAAGGGAACCGGTGGGTCTTTCGTTACAGCCAACGATGATTTTTTCTACGTTCACACCCGAGTCAAAGGGACCCGTCAGTTTGCACTCGGTAACGGCGTCAAGACCGCGTTCATGCCAAACGAACCTGTTCTGGCTGGAGATGTGCTTTACTCAGCGGAAACGGAAAAGGAGGTTGCCAAAATCTGCGCATGGAAACCAGACGGCACCAAGCTGTGGGATGTTCCGGGCGAAGGACGAGGAGATCTCATTCTAGCGGGTGGCGTTCTTTACGCTGCCGGACCGTTGCCCAATACTACGGAGAATAAGAGTCTGATAACAGCCATTCGTTTGCCAGGCAAAGATGCAGTACCGCAGACGCTTTGGTCGATGCCAATCGATGGACAGATTGAACGCCTTATCGCTGGCAACGGCAAGCTCGTGGCAGTTTCCATGGAAGGCAACGTTTATGTCTTAGGGGACGCGGGACAAAATCCAATGAAGTCACAATTGGAGTTGGTTCGCGCCTCCGATCCATCGACAACGACGAGCGAGGAAGATATTGCACGCGCCTATGCCGAGGAGATGCTTTCTCAAAGTGACGCGTCGGGCTATGCAATTTGGTTTGGGATTGGAGATGCGAATGCTCGAAATACGCTCCATGCAATCGTAGAGTCCTCTGCCTTTGAGCAAATGATTGTCGTCGACGAGGACGCGGAGCGTGTCGATCAACTGCGACGCGAATGGGATGCGCGTCAGTGGTACGGAAGCCGCGGGACGGCCCATGTTGCAAAACCACTTGAGTTCCGTGCGCCACCTTACATTGCCAACATGATTTTCATTGGTGAAGAACTTTCGCAAGCCGTCGTTCAGGATCCAAAGTGCATTCGTCAAATCTACAACTCAGTACGACCGTACGGTGGAGTCCTACAGTTGCTTTCATCGCCGGACAATCTAGATAAGATACTAGCGGACGTTAATGCAATCCAACTGGAGCAAGCGGAAATCAAACGCACGCCAAACAGCATCGTCATTAAGCGTGTTGGTCCGTTGCCGGGCTCTTCGGATTGGACACATCAATATGGCAATATCGCCAACACGATTAAATCGGATGATCGATTGGTCAAATTGCCGTTAGGTGTATTGTGGTTTGGAGGGAATAGCAATGTCGATGTCCTTCCTAGACATGGACACGGCCCGCCCGAACAAGTGGTCGGCGGACGCCTCATTCTCCAAGGCATGAACTCCCTAACAGCTCGCGATGTGTACACTGGCAGAGTTCTGTGGCACAAAGCCTTTGAAAATCTCGGTACGTTTGATGTCTTCTATGACTCAACCTACGCCGATACTCCTCTCGATCCGGCGTACAACCAAGTGCATATCCCGGGCGCCAACGGACGTGGCACGAACTTCGTGGTGACCGAAGATTTGATTTACATTGTGGAAGGAAACTTGTGCAAAGTTCTGAATACCGCGACAGGCGAACACGTTCGAGACATAGCGCTGCCGCAAAAGGCCAAAGAAGGTTCGCAGGAGTGGGGCTACATCGGCATTTACGAGGACGTTTTGATAGGCGGCGTTGGTTTCGCGAAGTACCGGTCGCGGCTTGATCTCAAATCCGAAGAGGATGACGCCGCGCTTTCCAAATCCAAGGCCGGCTTCGGAACCAAAAGCCTGGATCGAGCGGCGAGCATGTCGATCGTTGGGTTCGATCGACACACAGGTGAACAGTTGTGGCAAGTCGATGCGTTGCACAGTTTTTGGCACAACGGAATCGTGGCAGGCAATGGCAAAATCTACGCCCTTGATCGCAATCCCAAAACGGTCGAAGATCTTCTAAAGCGTCGCGGCCGAGAGCTTCCAAAAACCTATCGTATTATCGCGATTGACGCGCTGACCGGAAAAAAGCAATGGGAAGTCAACGAAGGCATTTTTGGCACTTGGTTGGGGTATTCACCAGCCAACGACATGTTGTTGCAAGCCAGCGCGGCAGCCAGCGACCGTTTGGCTGCGGAAGTCGGGCAAGGCATGGCCGTGTATAGGGCAACAGATGGTTCCGTGGTATGGTCCAAGCCTTCCCTGGCCTATTCGGGCCCTTGTATTTTGCACAATGATCTCATCATTGCAAATGCAAACGCGTACTCCGAGTCCGCGGGCGCATTCTATCTGCGGGATGGCTCTCCAAAGATGGTGAAGAATCCGGTTTCCGGCCGGATGCAACCGTGGAAGATCACGCGAGCTTACGGTTGCAATACGATTTCCGCTTGCGAAAATTTCCTGACGTTTCGCTCGGGAGCAGCCAGTTACTACGATTTGCAGACCGAGAGCGGGACAGGAAACCTTGGCGGTTTTCGATCGGGCTGTACGTCGAACCTCGTGGCTGCCAACGGGATTCTCAATGCACCCGATATGACCCGCACATGCAGTTGTTCCTACCAAAATCAGACCTCCATCGGCTTGGTACACATGCCGGAACTTGAGACTTGGTCGATTGACAACGCCGCCATTGTCCAAAACAAATCCGATCGCGTGGTGCAACTTGGAATCAATTTGGGCGCACCCGGCGACCGCCGCGATGCCAATGGTGTATCCTGGATCGAGTTTCCAATCCTGGCAGGGGATTCACCGAGTCTAGGAATCGAAGTCAAAGGTCCATTTACCACGTACCAGGACCATCCAGCCACCATGCCTGGGGCCAAGACCCCTTGGATATCCGCATCGGGCGTACAAGGGCTCTCGGGATTGCGAGTTTGGTTGAAGCCGGTGAGTTCAACCAAACTGAGCGCAGGCATTCCTGTCATAGAAGCGGCGGACGATGCAGAGGAAGGTGCCGATGGAGTTGCAAATACGTCTAGCAGCGATCTTGAGTTAGTACAGGATGACTCCAAACAAATCGTAGGACTGCGTTTCGACAAGATCAACATAGCCTCGACGAGCGAGATCCGATCGGCTTACGTTCAGTTCACCGCCCATGCGGCCAACGAGGAAGAAACCGAACTGGAGATTCACGCCGAGATGGTTGGATCGGCCTCCCCATTCGACCCGACCAAAAAGAACATTTCGTCTCGTGTTAAGTCAACCCAAAGCGTATCTTGGAAGCCCGCTCCATGGACGAAAGCGGACGAACGTGGAGAATCGCAGCGAACACCGAACTTGGCGTCGTTGATTAAGGAAGTCATCCAACATCCCGAATGGAAGCCAGGCAATGCCATCGCGTTGCTCATAAGCGGTAAAGGAAAAAGGGTAGCGACCGCCTTCACCGCTGGCAAGGAGGGAGCAGCACAGTTGATTGTGGACACTGAAGAAGTCAGAATCCTGCCAGATCCCAACGTGGCGCGAAGCCCTTACCGTGTTAAACTGTACTTCGGATTGCCCAAGAGTATCGGAAGCTCAAAACGCCAATTCTCAGTTTCCGTACAAGATGATATCGCATCCACCGAAGTTGAATCCACCGTAGTCGAACTCGATCCTTCGCAAGGTCAAGAACTTGTCAGAACTCTAGAACGAGTTATGCTCGGCGAAATCCTAGAACTGAACTTTAAGCCGATCTCCGGACTCCCAGTCCTGTCGGGAGTAGAAATTACTAAGCTCGATGAATAGCAAGCAAGCATGAAAAATTTTCGAAAACCAGACTGGTTCGGTTTATTGGGCCTGCCGAGCAGATTTCGTTTTTCTTCCAGAATCGTCGCGAGACTATGTCTCACCGTCGCATTCCTAGCCATCTTTGCATCGATGGCACTATGTTGTTCCATCCCGGTATTCCGATACGCACTGGAGCACTGGAAACCAGAACCATTCACGGTTCATATTGTCTCCTCCACTCCATTGAACGATAGCCAAATGGCCTTGCTCAAGGAACTGAAGGAATTGGGTAGGACGGCCAATATTCGACTGAAGGTCAGCGATGGATCCAAGGCAATACCCGACGAATCCCAGGCAATCGTTCAGCCGTATAGGAATCGCGATTCGGCCTGGTTGGTGGTGGAAATGGGGAAGAAAGTGGATAGCGTATCGCCGGTAGCATGGGATGGTCCCTTCACCAAGGAAACCATCGGTCGCTTGCTTACTAGCCCTCTGCGTCAAGAGATATGCAAAGGGCTCGTCGACCAGGATTCGGTCTCTTGGGTGTATTTGGAATCGGGTGATCCGGTCGTAGATGACGCGAAGTTTTTTAAGCTTGATTCGGAATTGAAAAGACTCGAAAGCGTGATCAAGCTGCCTGTGATCGACCCAGCCGACCTGAAGGATCTGTCGAAGAGTCCCGAAGAACTCAAGATCAAGTTTTCTGCCCATCGACTTTCTCGCGACGATGCTGCGGAAGCGGCCTTCGTATCGATGCTGTTGTCCCACGAATCGGACCTTCGGGAGGAGTTTGGCAAAGGAACGCCTATGGCGTTTCCGGTATTCGGACGAGGTCGCGTTTTGTATGCATTGCTGGGGGACGGAATTTCGACAGGCATGATCGAGGAGGCCAGCCGATTTTTAGCCGGGGCCTGCCAATGCACGGTCAAGGCTGAAAACCCCGGGGTCGATTTATTGGTCGCGTTCGATTGGGACGAAAACGTTCAAATCACGGAGCCAAAGAAAGAGGAGGATGTGCCGTTGACCGGCTTGGGGGCGTTTGCGAGTCAACCAAAATCGCTTAGTCCGGTGGCCGCACTGGACCCAGCGAAGACGTTGGCCCCAGAGTTGGCCCCAGAGTTGGCCCCAGTAGGCGAGAGCGCCCCAGTAGGCGAGAGCGCCCCA
>JBBRJI010000410.1:0-5739 GCA_038219625.1 Pirellulales bacterium
CTCGGCACTTCGTGCCGAGACCAACGGCACGGAGTGCCGTTCTACACTGTCAGAGAGTCCAGTTCTAGAGCTATGGTAAACATCCCCCGAGTAAAACTCGGGGGCATTGCTGTGCGACCGGCAGGTACATTTTTACAGCCAAAGCTTCAAACGACCGTCGAGGTAGTCTGGAAGGGCCTTGTTGACCCAGCGTCGAATATGAGCGTCGTTGTAGCGTGTGCTGAAGTGACCGCAGATGACGACTTCGTTCTTAAAATCGTTGCGGCGGGCCACGATGTCATCTAAGTGCGTGTGACCATGCTTGTGGATCTTTTCTTTTCGGTGTTCCGGCGAGACGAAGGTCATTTCCGTGATGAGGATTTTGGCTCGGTACATGTCGGGGCAATCATCGAGCCCTTCGGGGGCAGTGTCACCGGTGTAGGCGATCAAAGGTACGCGGACTTCGTGAGTCACGTCGGTACCGGACAATTTGATGTCGCGGATTTGGTCGCCGGTTAAGTGTGCGAATTCCGGTCGCAGTTTTTTGCGTCGGTCCCAAACAATAAACCCGAGCGACGGAATGGAATGCCGCGTCGCGCTGGTGGTGACGACCAACTCTCGCGATAGCTCGATCTCTTGGTTGGCGGTCAGTGGAATCAAATCGCAAGGAAGCTTACCGCGATCCAGGCGAGATACACATTTGAGGAGTGCATCGACAGTGGATACGGCGGACTCGGGCATGTAAATCGTTGGACGCTCCATCTTCATCATGCGACGGCGAGCAACATAGGCAGGGAGGGCAGCGATATGGTCGATGTGGGCATGGGATACCATAAAACGAGGGATGGCCATGAAATCCCAAGGCTGGGCACCGAGATCAAACCCGAGCTTCAGTTCCGCAACACGCCAGTAGGTCTGAACCGCCGCTCGCGAGTAGCCGTCGATCGTGAGTTGATCGTGCTTCATGCACAGCGTTGGTGCATTGTCGACCGACCCGATGGTCTCGGCCAATTGAGAATCAATGCGTTGCGACGAGTTGGAAGCTCGTGGCATAGATGCCGCTAGGTCATCGGCTTTTTTATCGGACACTGTTTGCTTTTTCTATTTCAGACGACTGCGGTGCGTGCGGCGGATGGGCAGGGATCTTGGCGACTCGCCAGTCCAACAATTGTATTTCGACTCGCCGCATCCCGTTGAATTCGTTGATGTTGGGTCGGAATGCGACATCTATCTGACCGCGATGGTTGTTCAAAGGTTCGATCCATTCCGCTTGCCCGAAGGCTACTGCGCGCATGGAAGAGCCATATTGAACCAGCTTGACACTCATGTGCCGATCGCCGCTCCCCATGGCTTTGGCGACATCCGCTAGCTCGACATTGCTTGCCACCAAAATCGGTCGCGGGTTGGACGCTCCAAAGGGTGCGAGCTTTTCGATGGTGGAAACCGTGTTGAGGTTCATTTGCTTGAAGGTCGCTTCCGCATCGATGTTTAGCGAGGCGATCGGTTTTTGTCCCTTGAGCTGAGTCGAAACCTCCTCGCAAAAGGCGTGGCGAAAGGGGGCGATGTTGCGCTCGTCGATTCGCAATCCCGCCGCCGCAGCATGTCCGCCGCAGGTCACCAAGTGCTCTCGGCATTTTTCCAAGGTCGCATGCAGGTCAATGATCCCTTGCGATCGAGCAGAGCCAGTCGCGGCTTTCTGTCCTGTTGAGTCCATCCCAATAATGACGACAGGTCGGTGGAATTTTTCGGACAATCGACTTGCGACCACCCCGATGACGCCAAGATGCCAACCGGAGCCTGCGAGGACAAGGGCTGAGTCGTTTTCGATGTCGAATTGCTCTTTGGCTTGTTTGGTGGCGGCAATGACGATGCTGCGTTCGAGCGATTCGCGATCGCCGTTGAGTCGGTCGATATACTCCGCCAAAACAGCGGCGCGTTGCGGATCTTGCGTGGTGAGCAGTTCGATCCCGAGCTGCGCTTGACCAAGTCGTCCTGCCGCGTTCAAACGGGGCGCGAGCGTAAAGGCGATGTCTTCGGCGGTGAGAGTGCTCTTTTGATCGAGTTTGGTCTGTTTGATGAGTGCCTTGAGACCGAGCGGGCCGTACTGTTGCATCAGTTTCAATGCGTGGCGAACGATGATACGGTTTTCATCGAGGAGGGGCACCACGTCGGCGACCGTTCCTAAAGCTGCCAGAGTCGTTGCTTGAAACAAGAATTCGCGAAGGGCGGTTGAGACCTTTTTGGCTTGGCTTGCATGTTGGCAAAGTGCCCACGCCAGCTTGAACGCGACCCCTGCACCACATAAGCCATGGAAAGGATAGTCGTAGCCGGGGAGCGCAGGGTGAACGATGGCGCAAGCGTCCGGAAGCTGCTCCGACATCCGATGGTGATCGGTGATGATCAAGTCGATACCGAGTTCACGGCATAGCTCGGATTCCTTGACAGAGCCGATCCCGCAGTCGACGCTAATGATCATTTTGCGTCCACGTTGGGCCAGTTTTTGAATCGAATCGCAACTTAGGCCATAGCTGTCTTCAAGTCGATTGGGAACGTAGTACTGAACTTCAGCGCCGAGCAGTCGCAGGCAACTGAAAAGAATGGAGGTGCCCGTCATGCCGTCCGCATCGTAGTCGCCATAGACGGTGATAGGAGTCTTGGCTTGAATCGCGGTGTAGATGCGTTCTGAGGCAGCTTGCACGCCCGGAAGGAGCTCTGGCTCGCGCAGGTCGGCGAAGCGGGCTTCGAGGAAAGTGCCTATGGAAAGATGCTCAGTGATACCTCGATTGAGCAAAAGTTGAGCGACGACCGGTTCGACCGAAGATTTCTTTGCTAGCTCAAGGATGGCAGCGGAATCGTGACCTTTAAACAGCCATTTCTTGGCCATGAGGAGCCCTCCGTGAAGATGATGACCGTGAAGATAATGATTCGCTTAACGACAACAGGGCGAGTTGGAACTCGCCCTGAGGCTGTTGTGCTTCGGTAGAAGCACGTAATTTCGTTAATGTCGCATTTCGCTCTGTGAAAGTGCGTTTGCGAGGCGCACTTTCACAGAGCGAAACGCGACAATCGGTGGGAACACCGAGCCAGTTTACTTACGCTTTTCGATATGCAACGTAACCCGACGGAGCCGACGGTTGTACTTCTTGAGCTGCAGTTTCTCCCCGCCAGGCCTGCGCAAAAGTACGTAATTGATATCACCCGTCTCCTGGCAAACGAGGAACGTGGTTTCCTTTTTCTTCTTGCTCTTGGCCATTTTGTGCGAACTTACCTTCAACAAAAACTGCGTTCTTGGACATTTAGGAACGCGTATTATGGGTAACCGATCAATTTCTGGCTAGTTCAATTGGGTTATTTGCGCAGTTAGGTTTTGGAACAAATGGGTGGTGGATCGCATCCAAGACGAGCGTCGTGCTTAAAGTTGCCCAATAATCCGACCTAACCCTCAAATTCCCCACCCAACGCTTCCGAGAACAAGGAATAGGTTGAGTTGAATTGGTGTCCTGGTCGTATTGCGCAAATATGATTAACTTTCCACAACATACCTCCAAACCGAAAAACTGCATTGCCTGCATAAGTTTTTCTTTTGGTGCTAACGGCTTCTTTGTGACAGCCTCCTCTAGTGGGGGTATTTAAGGTTTCGAAATGACGAAAATGCAACGCCGAGAATCATTGAAGTTTACCGCAAGACGTATGCTCCGCACTCTATTACAAGGTGTACTTCCGGGTGCGGACAATCGCAAGGCTCGCCCAATTCACTTCGAACCGCTTGAGTCCCGCCAATTGATGGCGGCGGATTTTTACGATGCTGCTTCGATGGCATCCGCTTCGTCTATTCCAATCACGAATACGCCGGCCCAGTTCAATTCCACTCCGATGAGCACGGCAGGCTTAATTGGCGAGGGGGAAGACGCACCGAATTTGGTCGAATTTGCCAAGGCCTTGCAGCAGGCTGGCGTGCGTTTCTTTGGCGCGGATTGGTGCCCATTCTGTACAGAGCAGAAGGCCCTCTTTCTGGATGGGGCTCAGTTTCTACCGTTTATCGAAATCTCCAATCCGGACCGAACTCGAAACGCGACTGGAATTAGCGAGAACATAACGACCTATCCGACTTGGGAATTCAGCAATGGGCAACGCGTGACGGGGGTGCAAACCCTTCAACAGTTGTCCACACTCTCGGGAGTTGCGATTCCAACCGGCAGCAATCCGACCTTCACCGTCATTCCGAATCAGACAGTGCTCAACGGTTCGCCCCTGCACGTGCCTGTCGATGCGTATGATCCAAACGGTGGTCCGCTCACCATTACCGTCACCAGCAGCAATCCATCCGCCATCACTGCGGAAATGATCACGAACAACAAGTCTTGGAGGCTGACGGTTAATGGCTATGGCGAAATGGTTTATCGATTTTTTGCGGACGAGGCACCTCGTCCGGTGGGACGAATCGAATCGCTGACTGATAGCGGTTTTTACAATCAAACCGCATCGAGCAAGATTATTTTCCATCGCGTGATCGATAACTTTGTGCTCCAAGCCGGTGACCCAACGGGTACGGGCAGCGGTGGTTCGACGCTTGGCAACTTCGACGATCAGTTCGATGTCGATTTGCAACACAATCGCACAGGTATCTTGTCGTATGCCAAGTCGAGTGACGACACCAACGACTCACAGTTTTTCATCACAGAAGGACCACAACGTCATCTCGACTTCAACCATTCTGTTTTTGGTCAGATAATCGAAGGGGATTCCAATCGGGAGGGGATTTCTCGCACCAAGGTAACCAGCGATCGTCCTGACACGGAAATATCGATCAAGTCGGCAGAGATTTTTAACGATACGGAAAACGGTTTGATTCGGTTGAAGGCACTGGCAAACACGGGTACGTCGACGATCACCGTAACGGTGACGGATTCGACCGGCAATGTTTTTTCGCGAACTTTTACCGCTACAGCCGCTGCGGACACTGCCAACGGTGCACCGTTCCTCAATGACATTGTCGTGCCACCGATTGCTCCAGGACAAACTGTCAATATCCAATTGTCCTCGCAGGATGCGGAGGCTCAAGCCGTTGTATACGAGGCCACGCGTCGAGGCTCCGTGGACTATCAATTCAATGTTAACGCAACGACCGGCATATTGAGCGTCACCGCGCCGACCAACTTCAGCGGTGCTTTTGAGCTGACGGCTGGCGTGCGAGCTACGGATCAAACCTCTGTTACCACCGGCGACAAATTTGATACTCAAGTTCTGCGATTCAATGTAACCGCTGCCATTGGCGCTCCCACCAGTATCGACTTGGCTGCTGCCAGCGATACCGGAACGAACGACTCCGACAACGTGACCAATGCGGCGACCATGCAATTCGTGGTGGCGGGAACAACAGCAGGGGCCACTGTCAACTTAAAGGTTGGCGATCAAATTGTCGGAACGGCCGTTGCCACCGGCGCCACGACTACGATTACAACGACTCTGGTGTCGCAACTTGGAAGCGGCACACGCAGCATCGTGGCAACGCAGACGCAGAACAGCACAACCAGCACTGCTTCTCCAGCCCTTTCGGTAACTTACGATTCGGCCGCCCCAGTTGCCATATCGGCATCCGGTTTGCCGACCGCGGCGAATGTAGGAAGCACGTTGAACTTCGATCTCGCTGCCGCAGAAGAGGGCCAGGGATTGCGTTACTCACTGGAAAATGCACCCGCAGGTCTATCGGTCAACGCGACCACCGGCCTGTTGACTTGGAGCCCGATTTCCTCGCAAGTC
>JBBRJI010000411.1:0-5721 GCA_038219625.1 Pirellulales bacterium
TGATTTGTGCCCAAGTCAATTTGAGCTGGTCCTTTGGCGAAGGCGATTGGAACTTATTGCCGCCGAAGCTTCGTTCCGTGGGTTTTCACGAATCGTACAATTGTGCAAAATAACAATGGTTAGCCTAGCGATGGCTGGCAACGAACTGACTCAACCCAGCTTCCGCGAGAACCAAACGCTGCAACACACTGCGTTGAGTAAAGCTTTGATACTGTTGGACAACGTTGTTCAAGCGACCGCCGCAGTTTCGATGGAAAACGTGGATCACGCGATCAATTGTCTTGAATCGGCGTTCAAGGTAAACAAAGGCGATCTTTGCGATGCGTTGGATATAGGAAGAATAAGCGGATCAGAATTCAAGTCTGACGAATTGAATGCCAGAATGTACCCTGGCGACGAGGTCAGGGATCAGCATTACGACAGCAGCGTTTATAGCAAAGAGACGCTTGATAAGCTCGATCATTGCATCGAAGAAGAGTCTTGGATTGTCTCGCAACTCGCGAGCGTGGCGGAGGATTTTGCGACGGGTCTGACTTCGGAACGACCCGCATTGAAGCTGATGCAAGTTTTGCAGGGTCATAAATTCTTTCAGAAAGTCGATCGCGTTTGTCTCGCTGGCCGAACTCCAAACTCCAATCAATTGGTCGTAGTGGACTCGGCCGTTAGTGAACGTTCCTCCAAGAACACGATCAAGAAAGGCTATTCTTGTTTCGTGAATCCCTATGGGTCGCTGTTCTCGATGCAACCCTCGACAGTTCGAATCTTCGGAGAGTCGACCCGCGTTTTGGATTCATTCCACAAACAAGGAAGACCAGCACAGCGTTCGATTGCATTGATCGCAGAACAAGGGTTACGAAGCGGACTCTGTGTTGCGATCGGTCGTGGAACGACAATTCAAGGATTTCTATTCTTAAATTCAATGGAGCCAGGCTTGTTCGATCAAGTCGCCTCCCGATTTGCTCCCTTACTCTCGTTGTTCGGCATGCTTGGCACTCTCACCTTGGATGCTAGCGGATTCGTGGGTCGCGAAGCTCCATCCAAGTGGCCCGTCCTAGGTCATATTCCGAACCACTCCATTCCATTCGAGAAGGATTCGTTCGCGCAGCTTTTGGGTAATCATCTGAATCACTGGTTTGGCAATACAAACACGATCCAACTTGACATATCGCCGAATGTCAGGCCATTCCTCTATCTTCCTCGATTGGTGATTGAATCATTGACGGAAGTAATCCTTCGAATGCAGTGGAACGTGTCCTTTGAGCGTCAAGAATTACGGCTCTCGGTCGGACTGAGAAATGACGAGATTCTATTCTCAATACCGCACGGCTCGCGGCTCCAAGATGCAAATGCGTTTGGAAAGGTCCAAGCTCTTGTCGATGCGCTCAATATCGAATTGGCGTTCACACCATCCCGATTTGAAAACGACGGACAAGGGATTCGATTCGTGATCCCGTTCGAACCAACCTTGAACGGTGACGCCGGACAACTTTATAGTATTGTTCACTAGACTCTGTTTGAAAGGTTATTCATCGTTGGCAATCCGATTAGCCGACGGGCGCTAGCCAATTCGACCGAATCAATTCTTGCATGCAGCGGCTATTGCGTTGGTAGAGTTCCCTACCAGCTAGCCTGCGAATCATCGCTTTTTCGATCGCGTCAACATACTTCGCCATGTCATTGGACATTCTAAGCGTTGGCGACAAAACATCATGATTTTTCAAGTGGCTTAGATGACTGTTAGGACATCCGAAGCAAGATCGTGCCGCTATCGTCAAATGCAGGCTTTCCCCGACGAATTGTTCTTACCATTTCCACCGCTTCGGACCGATTGCGAACCCCAAGCTTTCTAAACATGGATGACTTACGATAGTGGATCGTTCGAACACTCAAATCTAGTTCTGAACCGATTTCTTTAGTGGTTCGCCCTTGAATCAATAAGCCAAGAATAGAAGCTTCGTCGGAGTCAAGTTGAGCTGCGACAGCCTCTGGAATACTCAAATTAATCCTCGTCCGATTTGCCCTGTCACACGCAATGGATTCCGTCAATGCGTCAACCATGTGAGAGCACTCAACCGGTTCAGCAAGGACATTTGCCGCCCCGTACTTTATTGCTTTGATGATATCTGCCAGCTCCCAGTCCCTAGTAAGAAGAATAACCTGGGCCGATGGATATCGCTGCAGAATGGAATCCATCATTTTTGACGAATGGGAATCATGTTGATCAATGCAGAGCACAACGCAGCCTGGGGCTGTTTCGTCATAATCCGCAAAGAAGTTGCTTAAAGACTCGAATGCGAACGGGATGAACTCTAGGTTTCTAGCCGCAGTTGCCGCGAGTTCAATCTGTTCGGGCGAGGTTGAAACAATGTAGATGAAAGGCCGTAAATCGTTCCGCTGCAAACTTTTCATACCACCTTGCCTAAACTATTTTGAAGGGTAACGCATTCCTAAACCTCAGCTCGTTCGTTTGTTCTTGTCTTCACAATCGAGTGTTTGACAAATGATTGTTGATCTTAGTTTGCTAGGGAATGGAAAGGGAAACCCCTACCCCGGTTGGTTGGGAATGCTTCTAAGCGAGGGTGACTGAAACCAAATAGCAGTTGTTTTGTCGTAAAAACCGCTGCAAAGCTCTCGCTTTGGATAAAGCGATTGTTTGCACCCATGTGCCTTAGCCTCATTGCGGGACCAGTCCCAGTTCTGTTTGAATTGAATCCTCTGTGTGCAATTTTCTGCAATTAGCCACCCAGCCTTCTCCTAAATTACCTAATCCAAAAATGCTGGCGCATACTTGTCGATATGGCTTCACAGGCTGCTGGCAGTTCGCCAACGACTCGCACGCGTATATTCTACGGATGGTTTGCGATGTATTTCGATTTACGACTGGATCTTGGATTCCAACAACTTATGTCGGGTAGTTTGCTCGATGTGCCCGATCGCTCGTTTACTCCCGTCGCAGATCGGTTTCCTTTTCACACTCTGAAGCTTCAAACACAGAGTCGCTTGGAACAGATACGAGCCAACCGAGTACCGACTCCAGTCACAATCTCCGAAAAGGAATCCAAGAACGGCAAGTTTAACCTTTCCGCTGAAGCTTGGTCGATCGTCTACGACGATGCATATGCCCTGCCGCATTCGATTGCCACACTGCGAATGGTTTACATCCGTGGCCAAAAGAATGAAATTATTAATACGTGGATTTTTCCGAAGCGTTCAGACGTTCTGCCTGTCTTCGCCGCCGAACTCATCTCCGTTGGGGGCGTGACCCGGGTTGCCTTTGTGGACATACAAACCCCTGTCATGACAGGCGATACCCGCGACGAAGTGACGCACTTAACGGCGCCGCTCGCTTCAAGATTCACTTGCCTGCCCTGTGATGAAAAAGCCCCAGAATGGGCAACGAGTGCATCGCCGGGTAATTTTACGTACTCGCGGCAGGCAGATGCGAATTGGACAAGTACGATCCAAGAATGCTATCGCTCCTACTTAGATATTTATCTCGAAGCATATGCAACGGGAACGACTGCGAAAAACTCAGCCCGTTTGCCTGAGGATCGTAGAGTGACCGACGAATTGCAGGCATATCAAAAACACCACATGGAAAGTAGCCCCGGCAAGAAATTCCTGGGCAACCTCTTTGGGGTTGAATGGACGGATTCCTTTCTAACCGATTTCCTATTTGCAAAGCCTTAAGGATGCATATGAAACTTATGGAACAAATTCGCGCTGCGATCAGCGAGTCTCATGTAGCAATCGAAAAAACCGATTTTTCCAAAGCCATGTTGAGCGACTACATCCATCCGATGGACTATGCTCGCGGAATCTCGCAACTTTGGTATGTCCATAACGCGCTAGAATTGGGGATTGGCAAGAACGATGTATTGGAATCGTTCTTTACTCCCGAAATGGTGCGAACTCCAACGATCGTTCGAGACCTTTCTGCTCTAGGCTATCGCTTGGACTCCATGGATGCATTGCTCGAAACCCAAACCATCGTCGCAACACTCAAAAGCTGGAGCAAGGACATGCCTTTCGCCCTTCTGGGATGCATTTATATCCTTGAAGGCTCCCGAATGGGATCGCTGGTCATAGCAAAGTTCTTGAGCAAAGCACTTGGCAACGAACCCGGTTCGTTCCGAGGCATTGAGTATCACAACGAGGGAGCTTCCGCGACTCCGATGCGAGTTCGGAACTTGAAAGAGCAAATTGAAAGAGCCGAACTCGGCCAAGAACGAGCCGACGCAGTTAAGCTAGGTGCCGTCGAGTTCATGAGTTTGCTCAATGACCTGTACAGCGTATTGCCAATTACCGAACGACAGGTTGCGAGTTTGTCCAAGGCAGTTTGAAAATGGCACTCACTTTAGCGGAGAAGCGCAAGCTGCCCGGTGATGAGGTTTGGAAAACCCCTGCAACTGTAGCAACACCGGACGGCTCGCGCCGTTCCTCTTAAAGTCAAGTGAGTGCCACTTGGCTAGCACCTGCGGCTCAACGGTAGGATGGGCTGCAGCCCATCCTACGAAACCACCAACCCAACTTAGCGAAAGTTTTTCTGTGTCCGCCATCACGACGTCCGAAGAAAAAGTAAAGCAATTCATCGAGATCATGTCTGGAAAACCAGATGAGAAATCGTTGGTTCGCATTCGCAATGAAAAAGCGGATGACAAGATCCGCGACACGATACGGATGACCCCCGGTGTGCAGCCATTCAAGCATAACTACTACACCAGCGATCAGTTCTATCAACGAGATCGCAGCCAAGGCTTGATTACCAACGTCTATGGTCAGCGCGTTCTCCGTGTCACCGAAGATTTCATCACGGGGCTCCTGGGCGGACTTGAGGAAGAGGTCGGCGACCGTGCCGGAATGGTCATGTATGAAACCGGCTATGCTTGGGGACTCGAGGATATGCGGAACTTCGTCAAACGTTCGCAAGGCGAGTTCGAAGTCGACTTTACGAAGATGGGCATGGGGATGATGCTCGAGACTTGGTGGTGGCCGCTGACCATCGAAGGTTGGGGGACATGGCAGTTTGATTTTCGTGAAGCCAAGCGGGATATGCTGTTTATTGACCTCTACGAATCTGCGGTTGCTAAGACGCTTGGCGACATCGGTGCAGCCGTGTGTTATTTTTATGCCGGGCTGTTTGCGTCTGTTTTTAGCGTGCTAGCGAAAAAAGACTTTGGATGCGTTGAAATCCAGTGCTACGCTATGGGGGCGGACCATTGCCGCTTTCTAATTTCGCATGCGGAGCGAGTGGACGCGGCGGCGTTCTGGCGCAGCCAAGGTGCTACCGGCAAGGACATTATGAAGAAGGTGAAAGAGGTCTAGTCCACGACGTCGTTCTACCATCGCAATCACCCACAACTACTTATGCCACCTGCATCCCAATCCACCAAAACTTCACAAAGCTCGACAATGGCGGTTTCACGATCTGCCATTATGCTTGGGACTCAGCCTATTGGCCGCTTAGGGACTCTCGTCAACTGGTCGAACGCAAAGAGCTTTCAGGTCGAATTGGACGCACCATGGGCGTTCCAACTGGAAGTAGAAACCGCAACCGAAACGGAATTAGTACCGGAAAGTCAATCGGCACTTCCCGAGCCGCCGGTTGCCAATCTAGTAGTTGCGGACGCGGAGGCTCTCGTTGTGCAAGCAGTTGAAGTTTCGCCCAAGGCTGTGGTCGAACCTGTTGCTGTGGTCAAGCCTGTCGCTGTGGTCGAACCT
>JBBRJI010000412.1:0-5720 GCA_038219625.1 Pirellulales bacterium
TCTGAACGCAACGATCCTAGATCCCAGTCCGTGGATACGATCGCAAGTATTGGGACCAAACTTCTAGAAGTCATCCTCTTGGAACCTAACAAATGGTGGGTTGCGGCCAAACCAGTCCAAACCGAGGCCGACGGCTGGCCAGGCGGTGTCTATGCCGTTGCGATCCCCGAAAACATGATCAGCCGGGCATACCTGAAAATTGCCGAAGCGATTCCGTGGAGTCGTTTGCCTTTTCGAGCAGGGGACCGAGTTGTCGAAATCGGTTCGTCGCCTGGTGGAGCTTGTCAAAGACTCCTTGACCTGGGGGCTCAAGTCGTTGGTATCGACCCGGCCGACATGGACGAAGCCATCGCTGGCAATCCTCGCTTTGAACACTGGCGATCCAAGTCCCAGCAAGTCAAACGAAGACTCTTCAAGACCTTTCGCTACTTGATCTGCGATGCCAATGTAGCTCCAAACTACACTCTCGACACGGTGGAAGCGATCGTGACCTATCCAACCTCCAAATTCAAAGGGTTGATTCTGACGA
Organism: Pirellulales bacterium; assembly: GCA_038219625.1. Classification (GTDB taxonomy): domain Bacteria; phylum Planctomycetota; class Planctomycetia; order Pirellulales; family Pirellulaceae; genus JBKCUI01. Next base: position 530 of record JBBRJI010000412.1, read on the forward strand.
TCAAATTGTCGACTTGGGAACATGCCAAGGAGATCCCGCAACACATCGAACGGGTAAAGTCCTGGGGCTTCGATCGAGTCGAGGCTAGGCAACTTGCCCACAACCGTCGTGAGTACTGCCTCGTTGCAGAACGAACCGCAGAATACCCGTAGCGGAATTCGTGCGACTTCTGACTTAGGCGAGGGGCAGTTTGAAATCTACCTATAAACTGGGTGGCACGCTCTGAGGTACGTGTGGCACGCTCTGAGGTACGTGTGGCACGCTCTGAGGTACGAAGGGCGTGGTGAATCGCTAGAGTCATTTTCCACACTTCCCACGCCCATCGCTAATCGCTTTGGGCGTGCCACACATGCCACACATGCCACACGTGCCACACATGCCACACATGCCACACATGCCACAAGTGCCACACGGTGGCCTGGCCTGGTAGTCTTCTGTCTGCCGCTGGCCCTATGGCCAATACTGTTCGAGTTTTTTCTTAAGAAAAGTCGCGCTACGTTGCAGTTGTTCGATGCCGTCGACTCCGTCTTCGATACTGATCCAGCCGTCGAAGCCAACACGCTTCAATTCGCCAAAGATCGCATCGTAATCGTTTAAGCCTTGCCCAATCTCACCGTGCCGCAATCGCTTGGCGTAGCCTGCTGCTCCACCTTCTTCGCGTCGTAAGTCATCAAGCGTCCCTTCGATCAGGTAGCGATCGCTTGCGTGCATAGTCACCACTCGATGAGAAACCCGTTTTAGCAACTCGATTGGATCGTCACCTGCAATGTAGGCATTGCTCGGGTCGTAGTTGACGCCAAAAGATGGGTGATCGATTGCATCCACCAAAGAGCAGAATACATCCATTTTTTGCGCAAACTCTGGGTACTCCCAAAAGTCATCTTTGTAGTGATTCTCTAAGATCAAAGTCACACCCTTTTGAACGGCGTGGGGCAAGCACGATTCGATACAATCTGCCGCCAGCCGCACTCCTTGTTGGCTGGTCAATTCGGGTCTCCGTTGTCCGCTCAAAACACGGCAATAGCTGCCCCCCAAAGCGGCTGTCATGTCGATCCAACGTTTTTGCTTTTCGATTTCCCGATTTCGAAAAGCGACTTCTGGATGGGTAAAATCGGGTGAGCAACACAGCATGGGAATGGACATTCCCATCGCCTCAACCTGTTTTCGAAACAGGGGCCACAGGGCTGAGTCGGCCATTTCAAGGAAACCCGCATAAAACTCCAGACCATCGATCTCCAAGGTCGCAGCCAATTCAAACCATTGGACGAGCTTCATCGAGCCATCTTTGCAGAGTGCATGCATGTAAGCTTTAGGAAAGGCGGCTAGTTTTGGCATAGAGTGCTCTCGAGCGCGATTGGAATTTTACGGGAATGAAGCGTCGTGCAGAGATTTAGTGGCGTAAGCTTCCAGCTTGCGGTCCCAGATTCACAGGCTGGAAGCCTATTTATACCAACAAAAATTGATTTCCCTCTTTGGGCGAAAGTCCCAGCAATTATGCCTAGCCGAGGCCTGCTTGGGAATGGTAACAATGGAATGGAATGCGAATCCTAATTTTTTGTCACAAGCAGTCCATTACCGCCAGTTCCCTTTCAGGACGTCCGATGAAGTTTTCTTTGCGAACATTGTTGTTGTGGATGCTAATGCTGGGCGCGTTGCCCTTTTGGTATCAGCATTTCTTAATTCCGTTTTTCGTGATCTTGGTGATTTGTCTTGGAATGTCCGTGGTTGCGTTTGGTGAGGATTCGCATGACGAAAACATTTTCTCGTAACTGTCTCTGATATAATTGGCGAGCCGCTTCGAACAGTTTGCAGAACAAGACTGAACAAGAAATAACAAAGCAAAAAATCATGATCCGTATTCAAAACCGGTTTGCCGAAGGATGGTTTTTGTTCTTCTGCCTGACCTTCTCTTCCTTTCTGCATGCACAGCAAGAGACGCCGTCTCCGGTTGCGTTCGACCTATTGGTTGTCGATGCGGCTAACGATAAACCATTGCCCAAAGTAACGATTGAAGTCAACAACAACGGAAAGTCCCAAACTCTGCACACCGATATCGACGGTCATGTGGCAGTCCCTCCAGCCGATTCCGCTGGGGGGTACTTCGGTCTTTTTGCCGAATTGGAAGGCTATGTTAAGAGGGTCCTTGAATGGAGGAAGCCTCAAGAAAGCTCGGCATCCAAAACCTATACGCTGAAACTTGAAGCAGCAACTTCGATTCGTGGGCAGGTGACCGATGATACAGGCACGCCAATTTCAGACGCGACCATTGTGGTCACCATTCCAAATGCGGAACAACCAGCTCGCAATGGAATCGATCGGAACTATGTCTCCTACGAGGCAATCAAGTCGGACAGCGAGGGGAACTGGGTTTTCAAAGGTGCTCCAAAGGAGTTCGAATCCGTCCAACTTGGAGTTTGGTCCTATCGACATGTTAGTGGCGAGTTCTTTCAGTTTCAAACATTCCAATCGAAAGAAGCCCGCGATGGATCGATCACGTTGACCTTGCCAAGAGGTGTCTCGATCGACGGTACCGTCCTAGATAAGGACGATAAACCGCTAAAGGGGGCTCGAGTGATGTATGGTGGACAGATGGCAAGCAACAAGATGGACCCTCAGTTGACCGATGACAAGGGGAAGTTTTTTTATACTGCGAAGGAAGGTGAAAAAGTGACTCTTACCGTTACTGCTTCTGGGCACGCGCCGGAACTAGCTACCTTCCAGATGGATGATCAAACCCATGAATTGACCGTCTATATGGCGGAATCCCAGCCAATGTTTGGACGCATTGTCGGCCCCAACGATGAGCCTATCCCTTTTGCATGGGTCTATCCCGACACATGGCGAGGGAGTCGTTCTTTGGAGACTCGCATTCAAGCCGACAAGGAGGGGAAATTCATGTGGAAGGACGCCCCTTATGACGAAGTAAAATGCGATATCGATGGTACCAGCGAAGGATACGTCCGCGAAGAACGAAAACTGATCGCCAGCGAAAAAGAGATCGTGATTAACCTAAGAAAAGCCCTTCGAGTTTCTGGGACCGTGGTCGATCTAGAGACAGGAAAAGCCATCGAACAGTTCCAAGTGATCCGTGGAGTCATGTGGGATGCCAAAAAAGTGCAGTGGGAGCGAAATCTAAGTCAGAAACCTTCGACAGGAGGAAAGTTCAGTTACACCGAAGGATGGGCTCGTCCCGGTTTCGGGATCCGCATCGAGGCGCCGGGTTATCTGCCTGAAGAACGCTCTGGCTTCAAACTCGAAGAAGAGCAGATTACTTTTCATTTCGAGTTGATGCCCGCGGCGAATGTTACATGGATTGTTACCGATCAAGCCGGTTCACCTGTCCCGAAGGCCAAAGCCTATCTGACTATGGAAGGTCAGTCGCTAACCATCCGTAACGGAATTGTTCAAAACGGGACGTCTATTGAAGCTACTTCAAACGCCGAGGGGATTGTCGAGTTTCCCCCTCAGGACCGAAAATATTCCATCGTCATTCTGTGCGATGCTGGTTACGCTGAAATCGACAACAACCGCATCGAGGATTCCAACAAAGTGCAGCTACTTGGTTGGGGCAAATTGAGTGGAACACTCTTGCTGAACGACAAGCCGGCAGCAAATGAGAAAATCAGTATCCGGCCGATGTCAAATCTGCTGGTCCAAGGAATGCCAACGGTTCGTCGATCGATCGAACTGACGACCGATGCCGCAGGAAAGTTCTCTTTCGACCGAATTCCCGAAGGGGAGATCGCGGTTTCTCGTCGGACCGACATCCCTCTTGGAAATGGAGCCTTTCGGTTGAACCATACTTTGACGGTGAAAGTTGAGATCATTGCCGGAGAAACGGCAACCGTGACTTTGGTGGGGGAAGCACTGAAGTAAGGGCTGCAAAGCGAGGTCGAATTCTTGACTTTTCATTCTACCGGTATCGCCAAAAAGCCGGTCATGCCGTCCGAGCCTGTTGCTGCTATTCTATAGCGACCAAGACACGAATGCCAACTGCGGGGCGAGTGCCTAGCCAGTTGCGAAAGTTGCCAAGACTTTCGACTGCTTTATCTACATGGCCGAAACGCAAGATCGACACAAAGGAAGTAACTTATGTGGAACACAACGTACGGCGAACGAACACTTGTATGGGCCGAACGACGATTGGTCGCTATGGAAAGTTGGGCGCTGACGGACGCTATTTCAGAGGCCGCATACGACGGCGGAGCGAGTTTTGGGATTCTCCTCTTCGATCGGCTTACTTGGCAACAACAGATGTTCATGGTAGGCCAAGTATTGTCGGCGCTGGTCGAACCAACGATACCGGCTCCACCTAATACCGCTTTACTGGACGCAACAGTCGCCGCGATTTATGCACAAATGGTCAACAGTGTTCAGTTGGAAATCGACATGGCGGAACCAGATGAGGACGATCCAAACAATCCGTATAGCCAAGAAATCGGTTTTTACGTGCGACAACATATCCTGGATGCACTAACTGAACCAATGGACACTGACGAACCAATGGAAGAGCCCTTTGAAGACCACCGTCTATCCGTGGAATGTGACGAAATCGAAGAATGGGAACTGGTAATCGAAACCTTGCGGGGGCGAGTTCTAGCAGATGAAGACTGGCAAATGGAAGCGATCGCCATAGACCTTGCTCCCCCAACCAGCCAGCATTTAAAGCAATTGATGGGGATAAAAGGCGATTATTTTATCGACATCCCACCGGACGTTACCGATGAGGAGGCCGAGGCGGCTAGATTGCGAATTGCCGCAATTGGGCAAAGAGTCCATGATCAACCGGACTTTTGAGAGAGTAGAGTAGTTGTCCTCAACTGCTCTGAAGTGAGTAGGACGCTTCGATATTCCAGGAGAAACGAATGCCGGGTCGTAGAAGGCGAGGTGTGGGGTGTGACTTGGGATGGAGACGCTGGGCGAAACAGTTCGGAGAACTGTTCTACACTGGCATAAAAAAAACCCGACTTAGTTTGCACTAAGCCGGGCTTCTCTATTTTGAAATCTGGTGGTTGTCACAGTGGCCGTTTGACACAGCCACAGCTAGATAAGTTTTTCCTGAAACAAGATTCATGCTCACTTATGTGCGAGGAACGACAAGCGTTCCAAGCTGTAATTATCCTTAGAAAGGAGGTGATCCAGCCGCAGGTTCCCCTACGGCTACCTTGTTACGACTTAGTCCCAATTATCA
>JBBRJI010000413.1:0-5709 GCA_038219625.1 Pirellulales bacterium
GGCAACTACAACGAAGAGCTCGTCAAGGCAGGCATCTTGCTCGACGGTGCCGGGCTAACGCCGAGTTCTCGCGGTGCTCGCGTTCGATTCTCTGGCCAAGATCGAATCGTGATCGACGGTCCATTTGCCGAGACGAAAGAACTGATCGCAGGGTTTTTGGGTCTGGCAGGTTAAGTCGCTTCACGAAGCTATCGAGTGGGTTAAGAAATGCCCGAACCCAATGACGGAAGACTGCGAAATCGAGATTCGTCCCGATTTTGAGAACGAGGAGTTCGGCGAAGCGTTCACGCCTGAACTTCAAGAACAAGAAGCGGCAATCCGCGCTTGTGCATTGGGGCCCAACCAACGTTTCAATCCGGTCCAGAGCTATTGATCGATGGCATCAATAAAACCTATACGATGGATACCCGCATCAGCATCCCACAGCAATGGGAGCGTTTTGTTCCGCAAGTGGGAAACATTCCCGGCCTGACTGGGTTCCGCTGGTAGAATAACCGATAGGCGTTTTCGTTCATATTAAGTGCCTTGGATCAACCACTATGAAGTTTCATTTCGGGGCAATTCCAGAAGATGATTTTGAGCCAGACGATTCTTGGCGAGCACTGCGTGAGCCGGGTCCGTTGTTGATGCAACTGTTCGCTTTTCCAATCGCTATCGCTCTATTGGCCATCTTTGCATTCCTTTGGAAGCGATTTGTCGCGATGGAGCCATTGCCGATACGTCAGGAGCACTCAATGCTATTCGGACTGGCCGCCATCGCTTCGTTTCCGCTTCTCATTATCGTTCATGAGTTATTCCATGCTGCGGCCCATCCTGGTTACGGACGCCATCCAGCCACGATAATTGGCGCATGGCCAGTAAAACTGATGTTCTATGCTCACTACTGTGGCGAGTTGAAACGGAATCAATTTCTCCTTATCTTTGCCATGCCATTCCTGGCTATTTCAGTACTGCCGCTAGTGATTGCAGCGGTCGGAATCTTGCCACCTCCGTTAGCCTCCGTTGCAGCTTGGTTTTCTATCTGGAATGGCCTCTTTGCATGCGGCGACGTGTTTTGTTTCTTCCTTGTGCTCTCGCAAATACCACCGAATGCGATCGTCAGAAACAAAGGCTGGTATACTTTTTGGAAGCCCGCCTAACGAATAAACTCGTTCACGAGTCCTTCATGCCTCCGATGCAAGAGTAATGATGCACTAGGTTGCGATGAGATCTTTAATGACTTGGCCACCGAATTGGCTTAGCTGTTTGAATCGACCCGCGTGATAGTATGTCAATTTGTGGTCTTCCAAACCCAGCAGCTTTAAAATAGTAACATGCACATCGCGAACATGGGCGATGCCTTCAACTGCTTCTGCGCCCGTTTCGTCAGTCGCTCCGATCGTATGCCCTGCATTCACGCCGCCACCGGCAAACCAAATCGTCATGGCCTTCGCGTTGTGATCGCGACCGTAAGCCGTGCCGCCCCTTACTCCGTTATCCGGACTGCGACCAAACTCCCCACACCAGACGATAAGGGTACTCTCCAGCAACCCCCGCTGCTTGAGATCCATGATCAACGCGGCAATCGGTTGATCGACTTGCCGAACAAGGTTCCCATGCGCTCGTTCGATGTAGTCATGGCTATCCCACGATCCCGCGTAAAGCTGAACAAATCGAACACCTTGCTCAACCAGCTTTCTCGCCAGCAAGCACTTTCGTCCGAACGCATCGGCCGGCCCTTTTCCAATCCCATACATGGCCTTGGTCTTGGCATCCTCTTGTTCGATGTCGATGACGTTTGGGACCTGCATTTGCATTCGAAAGGCCAGTTCGTAGCTATCCATGCGAGCCACCAATTCGTCATGCCAAGGATGCTTGTCGTAATGCTGCTCATTCAGCTTCGCCAGGAAATCGAGATTTGCCCTCTGATGCTCGGTCGTGATCCCCTTGGGCGGTTGCAGGTCAAGGATCGCACTCCCTTTGGCACGCAACGGTGTCCCCTGAAAACTTGCCGGTAAGTAACCGTTGCTCCAATTGGCACTGCCACCCTGTGGGTAGCTGACTTCGGGCAAGACGATAAAACCGGGTAGATCTTGATTGACAGATCCAAGGCCATACGTCATCCAGGAGCCGATTGCAGGGTCGCCACCAAATCGATTCCCGCAGTTCATTTGATACATGGCCGTCGGATGATTGACGCTATCGACTTGGCAACCGCGAAAGAAACAAAGCTCGTCCGCAACATTGGCCAAGTGGGACCAATTCTCCGCCATATCGGCACCGCTTTGGCCACACTGTTTAAATCGAAACGGACTTTGCACGAAGTAGCGCTTGCCGCTCTCCATGGCGGATTTCATCTTGCCTTCACGAACGAACTCCTTGAGATGAAGGTCCGCCAACTTGGGTTTGGGATCAAACGTATCGATGTGACTCGGTCCACCCTCCATCATCAGAAAGATGCAGTTCTTGGCTTTCGCAGTCGTATGTTGCGGCTTGACGGAAAGTGGACTCTTGGAATCCGCTGCTAGCAAAGAAGTAAGGGCGATACTTCCAATGCTCGCACCGAGTCCGTAAACGAATTCGCGTCGGGTCGGAGTATGCAGTGCTCGGTTCCCTGCACAAGTAAAAAATGGTTTGGCACTCATGATTTCTAGTATACAAATGCGAATTCGTTGGAATTGAACAAAGCAAGGCAAATGTCTGCCAATGCGCGAGTCCTAGCACCGACGTTGGACGGTTGCAGATCAGGAACAAAATCGGCGTAGGCATCCAGTTTCTCGTGAAAAGTGAACTTCTCGCCGGTGTTTTCCTCGACCGCTTCGCGAATCACGCTCAGTGGCGGTGCCGAACGGTCCAAGCTCAACTTCGACTGAACGGCTGTCATCTTGTTCCAATGCTCGATCGTCAATCGCTCTTCCACTGAAGTCGGCTGGCGACCGTACGTTAGCTCAAAGAGTCGCTGCACGCTCCGTTGATCGTCCCTCTTTTCCATCACGACTCGATTGGCAAGGGCCAGTGCACGGTCGTATGAGGCTTGGCCATTGAAGAGGCTGAACACTTGCGGGGTCACCGTCGAAAGTTCGCGCGCTTCGCACGAAAAGTCTGGACCTGGTTCGTTAAAAACTTCCATGAACGGATCGCGTTGGCCGCGAGTCTTTAAAGCGTACAAGCTTCGCCGATGACGTTGCTCGGGAAGCGGATTCGGAACCCAAGCGGCCGCGAATGTTCCCATGACTTGGCGAGGCTGGAGTGCCGCCTCCTGATTGATTTCAGGCCGGTTGGGAATGCCACCCAGCTTCGGATTCAGTTCACCCGAAGTTCGCAACATCGCGTCGCGAAACTCCTCTGCTGTCAATCGCCGCGGCTTAAAGACGGCATAGCACGATTCCAATTCACCGCGACTCAATTGCGTATTGGGCGATTCGATTTTGGCACTGCGTTGATAGGCATCGCTACGCATGATTGTTCGATGCATCGCTTTGAAGGACCAACCCTCCTCGACAAACGTCGAAGCCAACCAGTCAAGAAGCTCGGGATGTGTCGGCTTCTTGCCTGTCGAGCCAAAGTTGTTCGGGTTGCCCGCGATCGGCTGTCCGAAGTGCCACATCCAAATGCGGTTGACTATACTGCGTGTGGTCAGTGGATTGCGAGAGTTCGCGATCCAGTCCGCTAACGCCATGCGACGCCCCTGGACTGCGTCCGGAATTGTTGCTGCAAGCTGTGCATCCGAATGGGCGAGCACACTCAGTACGGCTGGTTTGACTTTGGTGGTAGGCGAAAACGGATCGCCGCCACCCAGGATCGCCGTCTCCTCAAGTTCACCAGCGCTCATTCGATTCTCGGGCATTCGCTGTGGCTGAAGCACCGATTTCATTTCGGGTGTACGCCCGGAATAGACGGCCAAGGCAAACGGCTCGTATCGATCGAGTTCCCATTTCAGTCGTTCTAAACCTTTTCGAGCCACGCGTTCACGCCCAAAGTCGTCGGGCGAGAAACCAACGCCCTTGGGTGGCACTTGATCTTCGGGTAGTTTCTTTTGCAACGTGTTTCGTGCAATGTCGAAAACGCTTTGCGATCCCTTGCGTTTGTTTGTCTTGCCGCCACTTTCAACAAACGCTTGAGCCGAGGCAACCGCTTTAGTCCACGCGTCAACGTCGATTTTTTGCTCGGCATACCATTTAATGGCAGCTGCTAATTGCACTTCGTCCAATTGTTGCAGGTCAGCGGTCAACTTCGTCTGTCGCTGGATGAGGTATTTTCGTTCGTCGAATCCGCTAGCATTTTCTTGTGACAAAAATGCCGCCTGGCGTTCGGACAATTGAGTAGTCGAAAAACAAGCTTGAATCGAATAATAATCGTGTGTAGGGATCGGATCGAATTTATGGTCATGGCACCGCGCACATTGCAGAGAGTGCGACAAAAAAGTTTCACCAACGCTATTGGTTACATCGTCGAGAAATCGCTGCCGAGCTATCTTAGGTACCTCCATGCTAGTTAATTCCCAAGGTCCCATTCGCAAGAAACCGGTCGCCACCAGCAGTTCCGAATTCAATGCCTTTTCGTCACCTTGACTCTCCGCAATTTCGTCCCCAGCAATTTGCTCTCTGATGAATTGGTTATAAGGCTTGTCCTCGTTGAAGGATCGAACGACATAGTCACGATACCGCCAAGCATTCCCGCGTTCGTAGTCGTTGGCGAATCCCGAACTGTCTGCATAGCGAACCACATCCAGCCAATGCCTGGCCCAATGCTCGCCGTAATGTGGCGAGCTCAACAAGCGTTCGACAACTTTTTCAAAAGCCTCGCGTTCCGTCGCTGGATCATTGACGAAATCAGCGATCTCTTCAGGCGTGGGGGGCAATCCAATGAGATCAAACGATGCTCTACGAAGGAGCGTCATTCGATCCGCTCGATCGGCTGGGATTATTTCATCCGGAAGTTTAGATTCTATGAGGACATCGATTGGATGCCTGAGGGGATGGCTTTCGACTCGCGACCGTTGCCTTTGGCTCGGGGTTAAACGAGTTGGATCATCTGGCTTTGGTTTTAAAACCGGCTGATAGGCCCAAAGCCCCGCTGGATCGTATCGACGATTAGCCCAATCGGAGTCTAAGGCACCATCGGTTCTAACAGCGATGCCCTCGTTCTTGCTCCACTTATCAGGCTTGCCAGCCAATTTTGCCAGTTGCTCCACACTCGGCCAAGGTGCTCCCGCGTCTATCCATTGTTGAATCCACTCGATCTGTTGATCGTTGAGGCGATCGTTTTCTTTTGGCGGCATCGACGACCATTGGTCATGTGATCGTGTTATCGCCATATAGAGCGGGCTTTGCTGCGAATCCTTGGGTACGAGTGCAGCCACACCGCTCTCGCCACCGCGAATGATCGACTCGATCGTTCGCATGTCGAATTCCGCTTTAATGTTTTCGGGATCGTTACCATGGCAACCGAAGCATTTCTCCTTGAAGAGCGGCAGAATGCGTTTTGCGAACAGCAGTTCCGTTTCTTCGCCGCCGATTGCTTCCGCCTTCAATCGCATCTCAAGCCAAGGAACCACCTTTTCAGCCCACTTCGCGGAATGCTCTAGGAGCCCTCTGCCGCTGAAATGCACGCCTTTTCCGTCATTCTCACGCAGATCGCCCTTGAGAGCGTCGCTGTCCGGACCTTCCAATGCGATGCCGTCCTTCCAAAGTGACGCCTGAGCCTCTCGGATTTCAGGTGAGAATTCAT
>JBBRJI010000414.1:0-5699 GCA_038219625.1 Pirellulales bacterium
TTTGTAACTGCAACAGTGCGACGGCTCGGTTGGACAGTTCCGATGGCCATTCGTTGCTGATGGCCACCTTGATTTTCGGAGTGGACGACGAGGAGTCTCGTGAACCAAAAATCAAAGCGAAGATACTAAAGAACACCATCGGCACGATAAAGGTAAGCAATAATTCGGAACGGTTGTTTCGAAGACGACGCCAACTCGTTTGAATAACTGTCCAAATCACGATAGGCATTCCTTTGCATGGCGGGTACCTGAATTCATTCGCGAAGTTCCTTGCCTGTCAGATGCAAGAAGACATGGTGCAAATTGGGCTGATGCACCTCTAGATCGCTGATAGAACCACCGACCCGTTGAATGCGCTCTAGTATGAGGGGTAACTCTTCCACCACGTTGTCAACGAAGCAGACGAATCGATTGCGGGCTGCATTCCATTCCATGCCCGGTGGGGCCGCAACGAGAGTACCCTGCATCTCGATTGCGACTTCGCGACGCGTTCCGATCGTCGTCGCAATCAATTCCTCAATCGTTCCGTCGGCGACCACCTTGCCGTGATCGATGATCACAATCCGATCGCTTCGTGTTTGGGCTTCGTCAAGATGGTGCGTGGTAAGGACAATGCTCGTCCCTTCTTGATTGAGTTCATCAAGCATGTCAAAAATGCGCTGCCGACTCTGAGGATCAACGCCGACGGTGGGTTCATCGAGTAGCAACACATTCGGTTTATGCAATACTCCGCACGCAATATTAACACGACGTTTCATGCCACCTGAAAATCGGCTTGTCAGTTCGTTTGCCCGATCTTCAAGACCAATCCACTTAAGCGCCCATGAGACACGTTCTCGCAATCGGCGCGATCGCAGGCCGTGGAGTTGTCCAAAACACTCCAGATTTTGCTTGGCCGTTAGGTCGGAATAGATCGCTAAGTCTTGGGGAATGACCCCCAAATGCTGAAGGACATCCGGCTCCCGAATGGAACGACCGAATAATTGGACTTGCCCCTCATCTGGCTTTACTCGACCGCACATGGAGCGGATGAGGGTTGTCTTTCCCGCGCCGTTGGGTCCAAGCAATGCGAGTCGTTCTCCCGGTGCGACCGAAAACGAGGTCCCGCTCAACGCTTGATTGTTGCCGTACTTCTTCCAAAGATTAACAACTTCAAGGGCTGACGTTGTAGTTTTGCTGGTGGTGGACTCAGGTTGAGCTAGCAAAGCGGTGGGACTAGGCACGTTTTGGAAATCTCATTTTGATCGTGACAAGACACTAGCTCGAGAGACGGCCATTATAGGCTTCTTGGCTGGAAAGAAAATGCTCCAGGGAAGGAAACGCTATTTTAGGTCAAGCAATTCATTGGCGTGAGCTACCAACAGCTCTCGTTCCGCTTGCTCCAGCCAGACATAGGAACCAACCACATCTCCGTCTGCATTGACCAGACAAAAGCGGTCCGGATGGCCGCGTTTTTCGACGCCCCCTCAGAAGAATAAGAAGTACTTTTCAGCCCAGTTCGGCGACCACTAGATTTCCGCACCATCCAGCGGTGATGCAACACGAACACCGTGACCCAAAATCAATCAATCCCAAACCCCCCCAATGCAATGATCGCTGTCCCTTCGAGTTCACCGATGCAAGAAATTTTTCAAAAATCTTGTTGGGGAAGTTGGGCTAGGGCTTGCTAGTTTTGATCTAGTCACATAAATTCTTGAAGTTTGATCAGGCCCACCACTTCATGGAGATCATGCTGGGCTACCGTAGTTATGATGGCGTCAATTGCTCATATTTCACTGCGAAATCAAAAGCGTTCCACGATGCGCTCACTGGAGATCGTTTGAACGATCAAGTTTTCGTAGGGGAATCAAACGTCGTGTCTCAAATGAATTCTTCGGGTGATGGGATTTCAACCGTTGCGGCATCCACCTTTACCGAAGCGCGAACAACGACGATTTTAAATGAAGTAGCTTCGCCACGAAATGAGGTTTCTTATAGCTTTGATTACAATGAGCACGCCTCTCAATCAGGCGCTTGGAATCTCGAAAGATCGAGTCAATCAGCGCAGGGATCAACGAACTCGCACTTCAGCGGAGACTTCCCCAACAGCGGAGGGCAGAATACCATCTTGGGTCTAAGTGTACCGCCAATGGGGCCGCGTTTCAACGATATTGGGACTCTCTTGGATTTTGTGTTTCGGTACGATAATGCACTGTCGTTTGTGCAATGTTGTTTGGACCATCCTTGGCCAATTGCGTGTTATTTCTCAGATTGGTCAGAGGAGTATATTCGCGAAATTTTGTCTAGTCAATCTTGAAGCAAAATGCGGGAGTTTCCGAAAGTACGGTGTTCAATGCGCACAATTCTGATCGTCTGGCTCTTGGTTAGCTTTGCCTCGTTCGAAGCTGCTTACCCAAATGACAAACCATTGCCAAGTCTAAATTATTGGGAGCTCTCGGCTGACTTGATACATTCCCTGGATTTACAGAAGCAGCTTCAAGTTTCACAAGTCCAAATTACGGCCATCAATCGAATGAGGGGTAAAGAAGAATTCGCGTCGCTTTTCGCGGAGGGAAGGAAAAAACTCGCAGCAATTGGAAAGGACGTTCCCGTCTTTGGTTCTGCTTTGTCGGAATTCTATTTTTCGTTCGACAACGTCGTGTATCGAGAATTAGCAACGATACTCACCGAACAGCAACTGACTGAGTTGAGAAAAATCCGGTTTAGAGAGAGATTTCCGAATGGATACGATGCGTTCCGCAATGAGGAGGTCCTCTGCATTTGTGGGATTGACTCGGAAACGAAGTCACGTTTGAAGATAATGGTTGAACTTGAAGTGAAAGAGTTCGCTGAATTCAGAAATCATTCACGACAAAACTCGATTTCCGAAGTGTTAGGGAATCTGCCGTACAAAACACAAAGACTATTTGTTCATTTTGGGGGCAACAAATATATTCCCGGCATTGAAATTGAGAACGACTTTCCGACTAAATCAATACCGTTTCCACCCAGAACAAGATCTGCTTCTTTTTTGACATTTATTTATGGCAACCAAACAGTGCATTCGTCGATCGGACTGAATGAAGGACAGGTGAAGAAACTTTCCGAAATCTATGATAGGTGCATGGAAGGCATTGCCGCGTATGGACGCTCGAAAGGAACCACATTTCAAGACAACTTAAAAGGACACACCGATACTGCACTAAAAGCAATGGAGGCGGTCATTTCGCCAAGCCAAATATTGATGGCAAAACGGTTATACGCAATGAGCGAATTTGAGCAAGATTTTGCAGTACCTTTTTCGCGGCAAGAGTTCCTTACCTATCTCGAACTCAGCCCGAACGATTCAGACGCAATTAAGTCAGTTTCGTCCATAGAGTTCGCAGAATTGAACTCCGTTTTGCTCAATCGCAACCAGCAGATTTTCAATAGACTTCTAAAGAGTCTTCCTGCCAAAAATCATGACAAAATGGAATTGCTTTTTCGGGATATTTGGTAGTCCTGCAGTCTTAGTTTTCCGTAACGTGCTGTGGTGAACGAAACGGTCGATGGCTGCTGCGGTGGTCATCGCGTCCTTGAAGATCTACTCCCATTTTGAAAAAGCGGATCAACATGCTCGTTCGTTCGTATCGGCGAACAGGGGAAAGTGGAACCGCTATTTTAGATCAAGCAATTCATTGGCATGCGCCACCAACAAGTCTCGTTCCGCTTGCTCCAACCAGACATAGGAACCAACCACATCTCCTTCCGCATTGACCAGACAAAAGCGATCCGGATGGCCGCGTTTTTCGACGCCGCCTAAGAAGAACTTTTCGGTCCCAACCCGCATGATGTAATCCATCGGGCCGGTCAAGAACAACCACTTGTCCTTTATCGCTTGAAACTTGTCTGCGTATTCGGTCAATACTTCGGGCGTGTCAATTTCCGGATCGACCGTGATGCTCACAAACTTGATTGGCTTACTTTTAAACTTGCTTTGCAGCAATTGCATTTGATTGCTTTGACGCGTGCATGAGCCTGGGCACGTCGAGAAAAAGAAACATGCGATGTAAGGCCCGCCTCTCAAGTCCTCGGACTTGACGGTTCCACCACTCCGTTCGGTCAGCTCAAACTCCTTTAGCCAGGCATCTTCTTTTTTGGCCTGGGCAACCATCCGTTTGAGCTCGTTCCGCTTGCCCGGATCGGGGGGAGCTTTTCGCGAACTCAATTCGTCGTCGTCACCTTCGCTCTGGCTAATTTGCGTTTCGCCGACGGCATCCCGGTTCGTCGAGGTAAGCGATGGGCCACGAAACAAAAGTGCGGCGATCGTGCCGGCCATGACTCCCGCCAGGATTCCAAAAACACGTACTGCGTTGCGGTTCAATTCAATTCCCCCGATTGATTTCGTCGTACCACTATTGAAGCGGCAACGGAAGTAACGACAGCAAATGCGATGGTCACCCAGACACTTGTCGTCAAGGACGGCATCCAAAAGTGGTCATCTGCGGTCACAGTGGACATGAGTTGCCGCATTCCTGAGACCGCGTACGTCATAGGATTGCAACGCATAATCCAGTGCATCGCGATTTGTCCGAAAGGCTCCCCACCGGCCAAAGCTGGTATTGGAAAAAAGGAACCGCTCAGCAGCCACATTGGCATCAATACCATGTTCATCAGTGCATGAAAGCCTTGTGTGCTATCCATAGGCCATGCGAAACAGACACCAAGGCTGGTCATTGCAATGGCAGCAACCATCATGAAGCCTACCAAAGCAATCAACTCTGGCCCAAGGCCAACCATGCCAGTCGCTATCGCGATCAAGATAAAAACGATGGCCTGTACCCACGCGATAGCCGAACCGCCCAAAACCTTGCCCATAGCGATCGTCCATCGAGGTGTTGGTGCTACCAAGACGCTCTGCAAAAACCCTTCCCGTCGGTCCTCGATAATGGAGATCGTTGCAAAGATGGCGGTGAACAAGAGTATCATGGCCGTGGTACCTGGCAAAAAATAGGTCATAAAATCGCCAGCCTGTCCTCCACCGCGAAAGGCGCTATGCATGCCAGTGCCAAACAGAATCCAAAACAAAATCGGCTGCCCCAGCGCTGCAATCACACGAAACGGCTGCCGAAAAAAACGGACCCATTCTCGATACGCAAGCATCCATATGACTTGGGTGGCGACACTCTGGACTGGTGCGGGTGCATTCATGATGATTCAGCTACTCGGTTCTGCATCGATTCTGCATCCGTTCTAAGCGAGGACCTCGCTCAGCCAGAGAGTTGGTAACCTTGCTTTCCCAGCGATTAGAAGCATTATACGGTTCCGTCCAGCAAGTCCCCTTCGGTGATCATACGGAAGCCTTTGAGGGCGAGCGTTTCAAGAGCTTGCTCGGTATTGTCAACCATGATTGCGACTGCTGGCTCGCCGTTTGGACGGAACAGTAACGGATAAGCTTGGATAATATTGATTTCAGCTTGAAGCAGCGCAGTGCAAATTTGCAACAGGGGTTGCGAGCTTTTGGGCAGCTCTACTCCGATCAGATCGCTTTCAATGATGGCGAGTCCGGCTCGCTCCAAGATCTCACGACCTCGTTCGGCATGACTAAGCAAGAATCGAACGAACGCGCACTCAGCGGAGTCATTGATCGAAAGTGCTACGATCCGGATCCCGGTACCTTCGAAGCGACGCACCACTTCCAGCAATTGGCCGACTCGATTTTCTAAGAAAACCGTAAATTG
>JBBRJI010000415.1:0-5687 GCA_038219625.1 Pirellulales bacterium
GTAAGTCAGAGAATCGTTTGAAGCCTTCGAGGTTGACCGAATTGGACGCTCGCTCGCAACGCGCAATCGAGTCGTTGGCCAAAGGGGGCGAGTTGATTTGGACGAAAGCTGCAGACTCGGTCGCATTCGAATTGCGAAGCCCAAGCCAGAGCGAAATGACTCACATCTGGAGTGTCGAGCCGGGCGGTTACAACAGGCTTAAGCTGACCTGCCGACTGGATGAAGAATTCGAGGAAGGAAACGAAGTAACACTGACTCGCCGATTTTCAGCAAAGGAGTTCGCAAGACTCAGTTTCTGGGATTGGGTGAGTGCGAGTTTACTATGTTTCGGCTCGATGTTGTTTGGTCTGCGGCTTGCAATGAAGAAGTACGATCGCCAGCAATTCCTGGCTTCACTTGTCACGTGGTCCACGCAAACCCACCTCCAGTCATCGCCCCTCTCGCCAATGGCGGGGGATGGAGTTGCGAATGCGATCGCAATGCATGACCCTAGTGTCGCGAGAATCCTGCAGCGAGCATCCAAAGCCATTCACCATCGACTTGAGTCCATTCAGCAATCCGTTGAGCAATCGTCCCGCGTCATGTCGGCTATGCCCGTCGGAGTCTTGGCATTCGATCAGCTTTTCAAGTTGTTGTTTGTCAATCGTGCTGGACGAGAGTTGTTGGGGTTGGAGGCTTCCTTTCAGTTTGGACAGAACCTGATCGAGGTCATACGGCACCCGACTGTGGTCAATCTGATTCAAGAGGTTTCTGCCGATCCTCGCATCCAAGAGGCGGAATTGGAATTACCGCTCAGCAAAGCAACCCTAAGACTTCGCGCGCACCCGTTGTTCGATCCAAATCCATCTACAACAGCAACTGCTTCCAGCGGAGTGCTGTTAACGGTTACCGACGAAACACGGCTGAAGCAATTGGAGAATGCGAGGCGAGATTTCACAGCCAATGTCTCGCACGAACTGAAAACGCCGCTGTCCGCTATCAAGGCTTATGCCGAAACACTGCTCATGGGGGCTCTCGAGGACGCAGAGGCGAGCCAACGATTTGTTCAAAGAATTGCCGAGCAAGCCCATCGACTAGACTTGCTCATTCGCGATCTGCTTCATCTCACGAAATTGCAATCACAACCGGACAAGCCACAGCTCACCCATTTGTCGCTGGATGATGTTCTCAAAACGTGCGTGGAAGAACACCGCACGATAGGCCAAGCAAAGAAGATTACGATCGATACCTCAGGTGTCGAACCAGGATGCCGCGTGGTAGCCGACTTGGAGTCGCTCCGCACCGTGATCGGCAATTTGCTCGGCAATGCCGTGCGATACAATCGCGAGGAAGGGTGGGTTCGCGTTTCAACTCGTCTCGAACCGAACCGAGTTGTTCTTGTCATCGCCGACAATGGAATCGGTATCCCGCCAGAAGATTTGGAACGAATTTTTGAACGGTTTTATCGCGTCGAAAAAGCTCGAAGCCAAGACTCGGGTGGAACAGGACTCGGTCTGTCGATCGTCAAGCACTTGGTGCAGGGCATGTCGGCTGAGATCCAAGTTTTCAGCATTCTCGGCAAGGGAAGCTCGTTTGAGCTAAGATTGAAGTGCGCCGAGGCGTCGAGCGTAAGACGGGGAATTAACTAGAAACAACAAACCCATGAGAACTACCTATGTTTCGCTCACTAGTCACTTTAATATTGTTTTTAGAAGTTTTTAGCAACCCATGTCTAGCGGCTGACGAACCGATCGTGATTTCGTCCAGCAAAGTTGCAGCGCCGAAACAACCGCAAGCGGCTATTTCAGCCGACGGAACAGTCCATGTTGTATTTGGAGTGGGGGAGGATGTCGTCCATTGTCGTTCCAAGGATGAAGGGAAATCGTTTAGCGAACCGGTGGTTGCTTTCCGCGTCCCGAATCTCTCGCTCGGAATGCGACGGGGACCACGAATTGCCATTGCGGGAGAGACGCTGGTTGTCTCGGCTATTGGCGGTAAGCTAGGGAAAGGCAAAGACGGCGACCTTGTCGCTTGGCGTTCGATCGATGGGGGACAAACTTGGCAAGGCCCAGTTCAAGTCAACGACTCGAACGATTCGGCTCGCGAGGGGTTGCATGCAATGGCTGCATCCACATCGGGCGAGGCCTGGTGCTCATGGTTAGATCTCCGCAACCAGCGGACTGAGATTTTCGCATCGAAGTCAACCGATGGCGGCGCGAGCTGGTCGCCCAATCAACTTGTTTACCGCTCGCCTGAAAAGAATGTGTGCGAGTGCTGTCATCCTTCCATCGCCATGCACGATGGAATGGTGCACGTTTTGTTTCGGAACTCGCTCGCCGGCAATCGCGACATGTTTTTAGCGAGCTTTCGAGGCCAAGACGGATCTTCATCAGGCACGAATCGACTTGGAAATGAGAGCTGGAAATTGAATGCTTGTCCAATGGATGGCGGCATGCTATCGATTGCCCCAACGGGCTTAGTCTCGACCATTTGGAGGCGTGGTCGTGACATCCTCTTGGCAAATGTAGACGGAAGCGATGAGCGGTTCCTGGGAATCGGTGAACAACCTTCAATAGCATCCACGTCCGAAGGCCCAGTTGCGGTTTGGTCCGTACGCCGCGACGGTGAATTGATGCTTCAGAAACTCTCGGGTGGAGAGCCGCAGTCGATTGCGAAGTTAGCCCGCGATGCAGTTATCGTATCGGACCCGAAACGCAATAAAAGCACGATCGTTTTATGGGAGAAGACCGAAAAAGGACAGTCAAGCATTTTGGCGTCCCGTGTCGAGTTTGCTCCCTAGGTTACGGTCTTACCAATCATCGTTTGGATTCTAGGAACGCGAGCAGGTCGGCGAAATCGTCTAAGGTAATCTGTTGGTCCAAACCGCTGGGCATCACCGACAGCTTGCTTTCGCTTTGCTCCTCAATCTCAGACTTTTCAATGCGACAAATTTTGTCCGCGCCGCAAAGCAGTTCAATATACGAATCGGTTTGTTTCGAAAGCAATCCGTTGAAAACCTCGTCGTCGACCGTACGAATACGCAAGGGATAAAAACCCTGTGCCATTCGCAAGCTCGGGTAGACAATCGCTTCGACTAGATCGCGTCGCGATCGAGTCTTTCCGATAGAACTCAGTTCCGGGCCCAGCCTCCCGCCCACGTAACCGATTTGGTGGCAACTACTGCAGGCGGCTTTCGCATTGCTAAAGACTTGATACCCCTTCTTTGCGTCCCCGTGCGGCAAACGCTTGACCCATGAATCCAATTCTTCTGCTATGTTTTCTGGCGGTCGAATTGCTGCTTGAATCATAGCCGCCCATTTCTTCTTCACTTCATCCGGTCGCCCGTTCACGCTGGCAATGACTTTTTCGACCGCCAGGGTCTTGAGCGCGGAGACGAAGGGCAATTTTTCGACAAGCGCCTGATCAATCTCCGCGCTGGAGCATCGCAGCAGTGCGTCTATGGTCGTTTGCAAATACAACGATGGGACTTGGTCCAAAACAGATAACAAGGAATGGGCTGACTCGACGTTCAGAAGTGACCTTGAAAGGGCAGCGTCAGCTAAGTTCGCCAATTTGCTCTCTGGCGCAGTGAGTTGTTTTACGACGAGTGTTGCGCATGAGTTGCTGAGTGGTTCCGAAAGATTGGTGCTGGAGGCAAGCGCTGCGATTGCAACCTCAGGCGCGTCAAGGAGATTCCTTTCGGCTCGTGCTCGCAATGCGCTCGCAATTTTGATTCGATCTTCATCCGAAAACTTGGCTTTTCGAAGCGAATTAGCAATTCGCATAAGCGTGCCATTGGACGTGACTTTGATCCAGGACGCGAGCGGAGCAGACCATTCGCCTGGTATCCGATCGCCGGACGCTTGCTGCAAACAAACGAGGAGCCAATCCTGACGCGCCTCGGATAGCGAGGCAGCGATTTGCATCCACTCACCGACACGGCGAATCAACGCCACATTCGATCGGCCGATTTGAACGATCTTCGCCCCGGCTGCAAGTTGATCCGCATCTTCTTTCTCCCATGCGGAATCGAGGAATGGAAGGCAGAGAGACGTGCCTTGTGTTGTCTTGGTTAGGCATTCGATCGCAAGCGTTCGCAAGTCATCGTTCGTGCCAATTAGACTTGGGACGAGACTCGGTAAGAGAGCGTCTGGGATTCTTCCGAGTTGATTCAATGCATAAACTGTCGCATAGCGTTCGGTATCATCGGTGGACTTCATAGCAACGGCGATCAGGGTTTCGGTGTCGCCAATTTCCATCAATGTGTAGATACCGGAATGTGTTATTAGGCGGTCTTTCGGAAATCGGACCATGGCGGCCAGGATTGGGGCTACGCATTGGGAATCCCCCACCGCGCCTAGAGATTCGATGGCCGAGCGCACCGTGGCAGGACGGTCGCTTCTAAGAACTTCGGTCAATCCATGTGCTGCGTATTCCCATCGATTCAAGCCGACAATGTTGGCGGCAGTTTGCTGTATGCTCGGGTCCGGATCGGAGAGCAACGCTATAATCTGACTTGCCATTTCGCGGTTGTCCGGTGAAGCTGTGATGGCAGTCGCAATTTGCCACATGGCATCTTGGCGCAGACCGGCATCCATTGCCCTGTCGCGTACGACTCGAATTGCTTGTTCGAGCGACGGCAGAGGTGGCTTGGGTTTTGCTTTTCCTAGACTGGCGCTTTTTAGACGGTAGACACCACCCATTGCGACTTTTTGATCACTACCTGAGCTTGGGCAGCAAAGGTCGTACCAGCCTCCGGTATCGAAAACGAGCAAGCTGCCATCTGGCTCCTCCAAGATGTCGACTGGATGAAAATCGACTCGGTCGGCGGAGAGTAGGTCGTGGGATTCGGTCTCAAAGCTCGAGCCCTTAGGGATGAGTCGATGCAAGCCGATCTTGTGGAGGTTGAATTGCGAAGTTACCAAGAAGCGGTTTGGTTGGCCAGCGGGCTGGTTTGCTGAAAACCATTTGATTGACTTTGTGATCGCATCGGACGTTAAGAAATTTACGCTAGCCGGTGCGGCTGGTCCTAGATTTGCAATCGGCTGCAACAGTGGGCCAGTCGTCCAATGACCGTCGAGGACTTGATGCTGCTTACCGAAAAGTCCTCCTCGCGGTGCATGTCCGATTCCGTCTCGCAGTCCATTTCCAGGATGGTGCATGAACGTGGAGCAAAAGAACCGTTCTCCTTCGGGTGAAAACGTGAGATCCGAGGGGTTGTCCATACCACCCGTCATGAGTCGCTCGATCGGGCCTCCTTTGGGATGCCGTCGATAGATGTGTGCAGCCTTCGATGATGCACTGGCATCTTTTTCGGGGTTTGCCCGATCGATCAGCGCATGCTTTTGTTCGGCAAAAGCCCCCTTGGTCCAGTAAACCCATCCGTCCGGTCCCATTATGGGCCCGTGCAAGTCATTGGCACAACCGGTCAGTGTACCAGCATCAAACCAGACTTCCTGTGCTTCGAAAAAGCCATCGCGATCCTTGTCCGAGAGCTTCAGTATTTGCGGAGGGGCGCAAACCAACAAATCTTCGCCAAGGACCATGATGCCTTCTGGGAAACCAAGAGAATCCGCAATGACTTGCCGCTTATCGTACTGTCCGTCGCCGTTGGAATCCGACAAGCGAACGATCTTGTGAGATTTTGCTTCCAGTTGTTTCTGCTTTTGAACACTCTCTTTGATCCAGTGGCATTCGAGAATGAGCAA
>JBBRJI010000416.1:0-5681 GCA_038219625.1 Pirellulales bacterium
TCGACCGAGCGTTGGAATTATCCAAAGATGATGTCGAGGGACTTTTGTTTCGGGCGAGAGTCGCCATTCAAGCGGATGATCTAGAATCCGCCCGAAAGGATGTCGACAAGGCCCTCGAATTAGCCCCGGATAGAATCGAGACCATCCTGTTGCGATCGACTGTCGCAGCCGAACAGAAACGGTATGGGGATGCGATCGAAGACATACTGCTGATCGTTAAGAACCAGCCAAAAGAATCGCCCAATGCGGCTCTGCTAATGCAACTTGGGCTTCTCTATTCGATGGACGACCGTCCTGTGCAAGCCATCAAGGTGTTTGGCCAAGTAATCAAGCTCGATTCGGAGAATTGGCAAGCCTTTCGAATGCGAGGCGACAGCCTGCTGGCTATGAAGGACTATACCAAGGCGATCGCTGATTTTGAAAAGGCACTGGAACTTGTGCCAAATGACAATCTGGAGAGGTCTGGCATTTTGAACAACTTGTCTTGGACCCTTTCGACGAGTCTTACGGACGCGGTCCGAGACGGCAAGCGGGCGTTGGAACTTGGACTGGAGGCTTGCGAACTTACCGAATACAAGAAACCACACATTTTGAGCACTTTAGCCGCTGCTTACGCTGAGGTCAGCGATTTTGTCAAAGCGGTTGAGTGGTCGGAAAAAGCCGTTCAATTAGGTCGAGAGACCAAAGAACCACAACTGGAGCAATTGGAAGCAGAACTGGAAAGCTATCGCAAGAAAGAGCCTTGGCGAGAAAAGACCGAAACCAAACAAAACAAAGCCCCGCTTGCTCCAAGCACCTCCGGCGTCGATACCTAAAAATGCCCCCGAGTTTTACTCGGGGGATATTTACCATCCCTCTAGTGCTTCTTCCATCCTAAATTTGGGGGTAGCGGAACTCGCCAAGAGTTTCGGTGTTTAGGACGAAGCCACTGGGATTTGCCAATTTGACTCGCCGAAAGCCTACGCGGCTTCCGCTACGCAAGAACCCCAACTCTTAGGCTGGATACAGCTCTAGATTGGATGGTCAAAACCCCTAACGTGAAGCCAGGGGCATGCAGGCGATATTAATAATGTGGCGGTTTGTCGTCGGCCAAGGATCTGGGTGAGTTGTCTGCTCCCATCATCGAACGCACGTCGGACTTTGCCTGCTCGAGTTGTCGACAGATAATGTCGACTTTCTTTTGCTGCAAAAGCATGGCTGTGTTAAGGTCGTCCACCGTCTTTTGCAAGTGAGTAACGACGAACTCTAACTCTTCAATGCGTCGTTCTTGGCGATCTTGGTTGGAGACCTGGCCAGTGGGTGATGCCATAGCGTTACCTGCTCAAGATGAAGCTTTGAATGGACCAACCATCTTCTTCCGATCGAACCACGCCACCACTTGGGGTAAAGTAGTCTTGAATGCTTTGAAAGGGGGGCAGCGTGTCACCTTTGACTCGTTGCACTTGGCTTTGTCGTGGGCTCTTCGGTTTTAGAATCTTGTCTAAAATCGTTGCCAGCATGCTTCTCGACTCAGGGAGAATGTCTTGCCGAAATAGTTCGTATTGCATTTCGAAAGACCGATCCGTCCGAGTTATTTGGCTCATGCTTTTGCCATCACTGCCGGCCACATTTTCAAGCATTGCGGACACTCGTGCCACATCAACTTCGTTTTCAAACGCTTTTGCTTGAGCCCCTCCCTTCGCCCTTCGAATAACGTCTTTGATCATTTCGACATCCGATGCAAAAATAAAGTGACTTCCGTAAATGGTGATGGCCCATTTATCAAGTAGCGGTTCATCGTCGCTATCCGCTTTCTTCGTTGTGTCTTTGCCACCAAAGTCCAGTTCGATATCGACATCCTCTTTGTTTTCAAAACTCCAGATTCGACTGCCTTCAAAATCAATTGGCTTAGAATCTGGCTCGCCTTTTCCATAGCGATCTAAAATCTTCGGCAATTTATTACCCTGATCGTTGAGCTTCAGAATTACCATCGATCTCTTGCTGTCGGGCGAAATCGGTTTTACGATTTCCGTAACGATATGGAACTCGGTGGACAAAAAGGGAAGCACGTCTTTCAAAATGTCGATTTGAGGCCCTTGCGGATCATCCCGAAGGCCCTTGATCATTTCATCAAAAGTATCGGGTCCAACAATCGCATCGACAATCCCTCGGAACTTAGGGAATGCCTCTTTGATATTCCACGAAAAGGACAACACAGATGCCGACTCCTTATTGATCCAATCGGGCGCTACAAGATTGTCTACACTTGGGAAATCCAAAATTTGCACGGCGGTCGGCAGTGGCTTCTTGGCAACAATGAAACCATGGTGGAAGAAGTCGAACAGTTCAGCCGAAATTTGAATATTCCCAGCGACGCATTGCAGGTCTCCAAAACCCTCTCGGTCCAGGATGAGCAATATGTCCGCCTGATTTTTGGTCGGTTTCCCCGAAATTGATCGGAGTAGCTTGGCAAAGCCGATAGGACGAACGAAGTACTCTATCTCTGGGTCATCCCCTTCGTTTTGGATTTTTGATTGCACTTGCTTGTATAGCTCGGAATTTGCAAGCGAGTCCGTCTTGTTGCCATTTTGAGCGGCCAACAACTCCTTCATGGTTACCAAATCATCGGTAGCAATCATTTGATTCTTCGAAATGGTATAGAACGATTCGCTGGAACGCACGTCGCCAGCGAACTTGGGAAGCGTGTACTGGACAACGTTGGCTCCGGCAATGTCGTTCGACTTCACAATGGCTTTTCTGGCTTTGAGTTCCGTATCGACCCGCTTCAACAAGCTCTCTGCCGGTGCGGTTCGATCGACAACATCCACCACCAAGGCAATCGAATAGGGCTTACTTGCATCCTTGGTCCTGGTGATCCAGCCCAGACTCGTTTGCCCTCCCGAGATTTCCTTGAGGTCCTCGATTTCCAAATTGAGCTGCCAACCTGCTTCACTGAACCGATCTTGAATCTCTTTTTTCTGCGTCGTCCAAAAATCCGTTAGCTTTTTGTCTTCGGCTAGTTTTCCTAGTTGGGTCTTGTTCCATTCCGCCAAAAAACCTTCGGAGTTGGGGAGCGAAAAAAGAGCTTGCGTGTCAGCCGGAAAAAGCTTGCTTGCGGGCAATGGCTTTTCTTGGGCCCAGCCTGGTATCGCAGTCAGCGTCGCTGCTACGAGCACAGCCACCAAACGGCTCGAGAATCCAACACGTGGAACGAATGAATAGAAGTGTACGCTCATGCTTAATAGGGATCAGATGTTGAAGGAGTGGATTTGAGTTTTGAATTGGTCGAGAAAGTGAATGGTCAGCAATTGCCAAACCGTGTATCGTATCGGAAATAGACAGGTCAAGGGAACCCTGTTTCCCTGGCGGCAACTCGCCAAAGTCCACGAAATCCCATAGAAAACGCCGCTGCACATGCCTAAAGACGAAGAAGTTCTTGTAATTCCAGCACAATTGCTTGATCAACTCGGACCGTTTTCGGGATTCCAGCCCAATGTCGACCGTTACCTTTCGACCCTACTTGACCGCGAAAATCAGTCGTTTCGTCCGAGAAGTTTGGTAGAAACCGATCCCTCCTTCAAACAGTTGATCCCATACGTCATCCTCGAATGCAGCGACGCAACCGGAACCAAGCTCTTCCAATACACCCGTGGAAAAGGTCAAGGCGAAAAAAGACTGCATGCGCATCGGTCCATCGGGATCGGCGGTCATATTTCAATTGAGGACGCCACCGGTGACGATTGGTACCGCACGGGCATGCAGCGAGAACTCGACGAAGAAGTCTGCATTGAATGCAACGGTCAGAAGCGCATCGTCGGGTTAATCTACGACGACTCGACCGAAGTTGGCCGCGTCCACTTAGGAATCGTCCATATCATGCAACTCAAATCCTGCAAGGTTCAAACCC
Source organism: Pirellulales bacterium (assembly GCA_038219625.1). GTDB lineage: Bacteria > Planctomycetota > Planctomycetia > Pirellulales > Pirellulaceae > JBKCUI01. Next base: position 3,887 of record JBBRJI010000416.1, read on the forward strand.
GTGAAGATCACCTTGAGGACGCCGGCTTTGAACCCGTAGAAACTATCAAAGCGGAATTGGAACGGCTGGAAAACTGGTCGCAGCTTTGCATGAAACATCTATATATGTAGCGTTCGTTCTCCCGTCGAAATCAAAGCTTGACTCGCTGTTCCTCCAAGAATGCCTCGTATCGATCTTCTTCGATCGCGACTCTTGCCCAACCCATCAGCCGTTGATAAAACGTCAAATTGTGGATCGACAACAACGTCGGACCAAGCATTTCGTCTGCTTGGAACAAGTGTCGAATGTAAGCCCGACTATGCTTACAGGCCAAACAAGGACAATCCGCTTCGATGGGTGAGTCATCTTTGGCATGGCAAAAATTGCGCATCTTGAGAGGTCCCTCGGCCGTAAAGGCAGATGCATTTCGACCGTTGCGTGTCGGCATCACGCAATCAAACATATCGATCCCACGCGCAATCCCCTCCACAAGGTCGATGGGTCGGCCGACCCCCATCAAATAGCGTGGCTGATCCGTCGGCAAAACTGGGCAAATCCTGTCTAGGATGCGGTACATCTCAGGAGGTGGTTCACCTACACTCAATCCGCCGACCGCATAGCCATCGAACCCGATTTCTATTAGCTGCTCCGCGCATTGGATTCGCAACTCGGGGCTGAGGCCACCTTGAACGATGGCGAATTTCGCTTGGTCGTCCCTTCCCGCCGCATCTTTGCAACGCTGAGCCCAGCGTACGCTGCGATCACTCGCGTCTTTAACCGCTTCATCGGAAGCGGGCAAGGCGATGACGTGGTCCAATACCATCGCTATATCGCTTCCCAACTCCTCCTGAATGCGAATCGAATCCTCAGGTCGCAAATGAATGGTCGAACCATCCAAGTGCGACTTGAACGTCGCACCTTCCTCGGTGACTTTGTTCCTGTCTCCGAGCGAGAATATTTGGAATCCGCCACTGTCGGTCAAGATGGGCTTGTCCCAACCCATGAATCGATGCAAACCGCCGAGCTCCGCAATCAACTCACTGCTGGGCCGAAGTGACAAGTGGTAAGTATTGCCGAGCAAGATATGTGCGCCAGTACCTGCGACTTGATCCATCGTCAAGCCTTTGACCGTCCCTTGAGTTCCAACGGGCATGAACGCTGGCGTTTCCACGACGCCATGGGGCAAATGCAATCGACCTCGACGCGCTAGAGTTTTGCTGTCCGTGTGAATCAAATCAAACGGAAACGTAGTCGATTGAACCATGAAAAGGAGTAGCGTTGAAGGTGCATCTTAAATTACGAAATGACGACGATTGAAATCCTGATCATCGTAGTCTATTTCGTGTAACTCGTCCCGTGTAACTCGTCCCGTGTAACTCGTGTGGCACGCCCAAAGCGAAGCGTGGGCGTGGGAAGTGTGGCAAATGTTCCTAATAACTTCCCACGCCCTTCGTGACCTCAGGGACGTGCCACACGATGCGAGGTTAAACTTTGGTCAACAACCACAATATCGGGCTGTTGGCATTGTTGGGATCCTGAAATTTTCCCACTTGCAAGCCTTGCCTGAGCCCTTCTATCCAACCTGCAACACATTTCGCTTCCTCCAATCCTCCCGCGTGGCCCGGGTAAGCCAAAACGCTGATCAGTCCGCCCGGCCTAACCAATTCGAAGGCTTGTTCCAGTCCAGTGACTGTCGACTTTGGCTTGGTCACGATGGTTTTGTCACCCAATGGCAAATATCCCAAATTGAACATGACGACATAGACGACCCCTGCATGCTCCGGATCAACCATGGCCCTCAACTGAGCATGATTGC
>JBBRJI010000417.1:0-5678 GCA_038219625.1 Pirellulales bacterium
ACGAAGGGCGTGGTGAATCGCTAGAGTCATTTGCCACACTTCCCACGCCCATCGCTAATCGCGCTAATCGCTTTGGGCGTGCCACACAGTGGCGTGGGCTGGTAGTTTTCTGTCTGCCGCTTTCCTAACTACTTTTCTTCGCCAATCCAAACCACAGTCGACCGATACATCAACTCGATCTGCCGGTTGGCAGGAGCAAATGGCCCGTCCAAGTTCGGGTAGACATCCTTCGGGGACTCCTTCGACGTATCCAAGAACATCCGCCACCGAATGCCACGTGTCTGAGGAGGTATGGCGAACACCTTAGACTCGGGGGTTCCGTTGAGCATGATGAGGATGTCCCGACCGAAATGGTCCGGATCGTCCACTTGAGCTGGTCGCCCAAGCCAACAAATCAACGTACCGTCCGGCGCATCCCAGTGAATTGGCTTGCCGGTCGATTCAAACCAACTTACGTCTGGAACCCCTCGATTGTCTTGGGGGCGCCCAGTAAGAAATCGTTCACGCCTCAACGATGGCTGTAGCTTTCGAAACTCAATCAACGCTTGAGTGAACCGCAGGATGTCCGGATGGGCTTCCAGATTCGACCAATTGAACCAGGAGATCTCGTTGTCTTGGCAGTACGCATTGTTGTTGCCTTTCTGCGTGCGACGAACTTCATCACCCATCAGGAGCATGGGAACCCCTTGGCTGAGCAGCAGCGACGAAAGCATGTTTTTGACTTGGCGAACGCGAATGGCTTCGATGTTCTTCTTTTTGCTTGGACCCTCTACACCGTAGTTGTCGCTGCAGTTGTTGTTGTCTCCATCTCGATTTCCCTCTCCGTTGGCATCGTTGTGCTTTTCCTTGTAGCTTACCAAATCGTTCATGGTAAAGCCGTCATGGGACGTCACAAAGTTGATGCTACAGTAAGGGGCTCGGCCAGACTGCTCATATAGATCGGAGGATCCACTCAAGCGAGTCGCCATAGCACCGACCAACCCTGTGTCACCGCGCCAATAACGCCGAACGTCATCGCGGTAGCGGCCGTTCCACTCTGCCCAACGCAGATCTCCGAACGACCCGACTTGATAAGCACCCGCAGCATCCCACGCCTCGGCGATGATTTTGGTGTCCGCCAACATCGGATCCTCCGCAATCAAATCCACCAACGGTGGGTGAGGCATCAGGTTTCCGTAGCGATCGCGAGATAGGATACTTGCAAGATCAAATCGGAATCCATCGATATGGTAGTTATGCACACAATGCCTCAGGCAATGGAAAATGAGTTCGCGGCAGATAGGATGATTGCCATTAAACGTGTTTCCGCAACCGGTGTAGTTGCTGTAGTGAGCTCCACCCGAATTGAGGATGTAGTAGACTTGATTTTCAAGTCCTTTGAAGGTCAAAACCGGGCCGCGTTCATTGCCTTCACAAGTATGATTGAAAACCACATCGAGAATGACTTCGATGCCTGCTTGATGCAAGGCCTTGACCATCTGCTTGAACTCTTGGACTTGTGCCCCAGGTTCTTTGGACGATGCATATCCTCTGTGAGGAGCAAAGAAGGCCATTGGGTCGTATCCCCAATAGTTTGGCCTTTCTGGTGAATTACCGTGGACGTCCAAAATAGGGAATTCATGAACGGGCATGAGTTCAACTGCGGTGACCCCTAGACTCTTAAGGTAAGGAATCTTTTCGATCACACCAAGATAGGTACCTGGGTGCTCAACATTCGACGTCTTGCTTTGGGTAAAGCCTTTGACGTGCATTTCGTAAATGATGCTATCGCTGAGGGATCGGCGAACGTGCCGGTCTCCTTCCCAGTCGAATGCATCATCCACGACGACGCATTTCGGCGGACGAATGACGCCATCGGTGGTGTGCTGACAGCAACCGGCCAAGGCTTTGGCGTATGGATCGACCAATCGAGCGTTGCTGTCAAACCATTGACCCGATTCGGGATCAAATGGTCCGTTGGCTTGCAGATGGTAGAGTTGTCCAGGTTGGAGGTGAGGTACGCAAATACTCCAAACATCGCCCCAACGATCGTTGCGTCGATCGAATTCGATAACCTCGGTCGGTTCGCGGTCGTCCACATGCTTGTACAGCAAAAGCCGCATAGCAGTCGCGGACCGACTGAAAATAGTAAACTGAACGCCCCTTTCGGTGACGTTCGCTCCGTAAGGCAATCGATAAGCAAATTGTAATTCAGGAAGCGGATGCCGCATGAGCATGTGACGGTGAGTGTCCTTTCCAGTCCAGGATGGGCGGGTTTGTTGACTAGGCAGACCAACCTTAGCACGCTGAAATTGAAAAACTGGAATGGAAGACGAAGGAAAGACCGAGAATTGTACCATAATGGGGCCAGGCTGTTGTCCTGGCTAAGGCTTGCCTTTGAGGTCAACTTAGATGGCTGCGTAGTTTGTGCACTTTGCAAGTCGTTGCAAACAGCCCACACGGCAAACCTAAAAACGAAGGTCAACAATCAAAGGAAATTCATTAGCGTATAGGATGACATTCGAGCTGACTTAACGGCAGTTCACGATCCCCAAGTAATACGATAGAAGTCAAATCTGCATGCCGCTGGCTTCACGCCAGGGGTTCTGCCCTTCCATTCTAGAGGGATGGGAAAAATCCCCCGAATTGAATTCGGGGACATTTCACTGTGGTTGGCCAAGTCATCAAGTCAACGAAAAAGGGTTCGATTTCGGTCGAACCCTTTGTCGTTGGAATGATCCAATCCGGTGCAACTAGGAAACGGTATACGCTGTTTCCGCATGGTCGCTTAGATCTAGCCCCATCTTCTCAGCATCCTCAGAGCAACGAAGCCCGACCGTCAGGTCGATGACCTTGAGGAGGATAAAGGAGACGACTCCCGAGTAAACAAGGGTCACTACGACGGCCTTAAGTTGAAGTCCAACTTGAGCGGCATTGCCTTCCAAAAGACCTCCGCCAAGATTGACCCCGAATCCCTTGACAGCGAAAATGCCGGTTGCAATAGCTCCCCATATGCCTGCGATTCCATGGACACCAAATACATCTAGCGAATCGTCATACTTAAGGGCTGGCTTTACGAAGGCAACGAATAAGTAGCTAACTAGCGTCGCGCCCGCTCCAATGAAGATTGCCGATTGCGGAGTGACAAAGCCTGCAGCAGGGGTTATGCCCACCAATCCAGCCACTGCTCCGGTGATCATTCCCAAAGCCGTCGGGCGACCGCTCCGTATTGTTTCAATTAGCGACCATGTCAGTCCTGCCGTTGCCGCTGCGATTTGTGTGGTGACGAACGCGCTCACTGCTTGTGCGGACGCGCCGAATGCGCTGCCACCGTTAAATCCAAACCATCCAAACCAAAGAATGCCCGCTCCCAATATCGCAAAAGGAAGATTGTGTGGTGGATTGATTTGTCTTGGAAATCCGCGACGCGGACCAAGAACTAAGCAGCAAACCAAAGCCGCAATACCGGCGTTGATGTGCACCACGGTACCACCCGCAAAATCCAATGCACCCGTTGGAAGTCCAGTACCCTTTTGAAAAGCACCTAAACCGAAGATTGTATGTTCTGGCCCATACCAAACCCAATGTGCGACCGGCGAATAAACGAGCAAACTCCAAAGACCAATGAAAATCGTGAATGAGATGAACTTCATCCGCTCCGCAAACGCCCCAATGATCAAGGCGGGTGTGATGATTGCAAACATCATCTGAAATATCATGAACGTTTGTTCGCTGATAGTAAGTGCAGCCTCGGGCGCTGCAAACCATGCTTCCGTGGACTCAACTCCCTTGAGCATAAACATCGATGTCGGATCCCCCATGAATCCTCCAAACAGTTCCTTGTCACTAAAAGCCATTCCGAAGCCACAAATCGTCCAAAGAACCGTTACCAGTGCCATGCACATAAAGCACTGCATCAATATGCTCAGAACATTCTTGCGCCCAACCAACCCACCGTAAAAGAAGGCAAGCCCCGGCGTCATGAACAAAACGAGCGCACTGCTGGCAAGAAGCCACGCAGTGTCGCCGCTGTTGGACGCCCACGGCACTACAGCAGGTGCAGGCACTGCGTCACCCCCTGAAGCCGAAATGGCAACCGATTGCGGTGACTCCGGCGTTACCGCGTCCTGGGCAAAAACCCTCGTACACAATAATGCCAATAAGAAAAACGAATAACACACCGTTCGAATCATTTCCAACTCCGCCTCGAAGTTTTTTCTCTCAAACTTTTTCAGTTGATGTTTGTGGAACGCGGTGCGGAGAGATTGCGCACCGCGATTCACGATCAGTCCGCTAGCAAATAGGAGGCCAAGCACTGGCTCAGAAATCGAGCCATTTCCGCAAACAAACAATTGTCCAAGGGATTGCGAAATTTTCGTGAAATAAAAAATCTTTTAATTCGTGCCCGTTCCATCGTGAGATCCCCGAGTTGCTCCAAGTGCTTCAAAGGTACGCAAAGATGGATTCGACGCACATGTTTTAAGCGACCATGCATTCAAGGTTGCATCAAGGAGCGTTACAGCTTTCTTGTGCGCACTTATCCGGCACAACAATTTGATCTAATCCCTCTCGCAGGATGATCGGTCCAAAACGAAATAGAGAAACACTCCTAGATTGCTCGGGGCTTGCCCCCCACCAACCTTGTTGTGGCGTCCTAAGGCGAGCGGCAGACAGAAGACTACCAGGCCAGGCCACCGTGTGGCACGCCCGAAGCGATGGTTGGGGACCGTGTGGCACGCCCAAAGCGATGGTTGGGGACCACCGTGTGGCACGCCCAAAGCGATTAGCGCGATTAGCGATGGGCGTGGGAAGTGTGGCAAATGACTCTAGAGATTCACCACGCCCTTCGTGCCTCAGAGCGTGCCACCCAGTTTACAGGTAGATTTCCAACTGCCCCTCGCCCATTGTAGTTCGCCAAAACGCATCCGTCGTGGGCGAACCCACGAACGGATGGAGCCTGCAAAACAGTGGGTTGCGAGGCGGAGGCTCGCAACCAGATCCTGGCAATAAGCGAGAAGTGACAAAAAAAACGATTTTTTTTCGGATTGTTTGGCAGCAGAATAGGTTGCCAGGATTGATTTTCTAGGATCGTTTTGAATAAACTGAAATGGAGTGCTGCGAAACGCGTCGCGGCGACTGTTTCAGTATCAGTGTTGCCCTGTTCTTGGCTGAGCGGCAAAACTGGTCTGGCCCTTATCGAAAGGAGGTGACTTAGTGAAATCATTCTTTACTGGCCAAAGGGGTGAGGCTTCCTAAGCATGCCGGCGGGCTGCCTTGGAATAGCAGCCTCTATCCCACTCGCTTCAAACCGCAGGAAATCCTCGGAGCTTGGCGAGCAATAGTTCGTTCCAGCCTGGGCTTGCAGGATGTCTGCAAGCCCAGGTTCTTTTTTGCACTCGTTTAACCCAGTTTAGCCCCCCACTATTCTCCATAGAGCCCGCGCTCTCGAATAAATTTCTCTACTAATGACGGCACTTGGTAGCGAATGCTCTTTCCTCGACGACAGCGCTCTCGCAAATCCTTCGAACTGATTTCGATTTGTGGCCCTAAAACCTTTGAGTTGAGTATCTCAATCATCTGGGCCGGATCGACATAGGGTCTTAAAACGTCCCATGACGGCTCTCCAACGCCCCCTCTAGAAATGACACTCGGTGTGACCCGTCGGAAAAGCTCAACGGGTTCTCGCCATTTGCCAATGT
>JBBRJI010000418.1:0-5676 GCA_038219625.1 Pirellulales bacterium
CGATCGAAAATCCGATTTTCCTATTACTTTATCCGTTTTGTTCCGACGCAGATTTGTATTTTAGTATGGCCAGTAAAGATCTCGACATCGACCAATTAGCACTCTATTTGCACATCACGCCGGCTGAAGTTAGCAAAATGGCAGTCCGTGGAAAAATCCCTGGCCGCCGCGTTAACAATGAATGGCGATTTTCGGAGTCGGAGATCCATCATTGGCTTGAGGATCGAATCGGTGTTGGTGACGCAGAGGAACTGGAACGCGTTGAGCGAGTGCTGGAACGGAATATAGACGTAACGTCCGACGAACGGGCCATGTTGTCCGATTTTCTTTCTCCGCTTGCAGTAGCCGTTCCGTTGGATGCGAGAACACGAGGATCGGTGATCCGAGAGATGTGCAGTCTTGCAGGTCAGACAGGTCTACTCTGGGACCCCTCGGCGATGGCCGGGGCAGTTGCCGCTCGGGAAGCGATCCACCCAACAGCTCTCGAAAATGGAGTTGCCTTGCTCCACCCCAGAAGACCCCAATCGTCGATTCTTTCGGAGCCATTGGTCGCGTTGGGCATCTCGACGCAGCCGATTCCGTTTGGCAACGTATCCGGACATAGGACGGACGTGTTTTTTCTGATCTGCTCAACGGATGACTGCGTGCATCTCCGAATCTTAGCGCGCTTAGCAAGACTGGTCACCGACGAAGTTTTCCTGACTATGCTTCGCTCTGCAACAAGCTCCAGCGAAGCGATTGAAATCATCCGCACTGCGGAAATGGAACTTATCGAGTCTACGGTCAATGAATGAGCGACTCGATTTCAATTGGATGGTTCGGGCCAACCCATAACCAATGGGACTGGATTCTAGGCCATTTCCGTCAAGTGACTTTACTGACTGAGCGGAATGTCGAGGATTGGATCGCCTCCCAATCGCAAGCATCCCATTTGAATCAGGCAAACTCAACGCCTGTGCTCATAGCCGCGATCGAGTCCCGATTTGAGCCCGCGTTGGATTTTGTCAAAAGTCTCGATCCATCCGTAGCACCAAACCCGACTAACGCCATGTCGATGCCTTGGTGTGTATTGCTAGGGGACGATTGGGTTGGGCATCGACGCACCTACCCGTTGCCGGAGAAAATGCAGACTTTTTACTGGTATGAATGGTACGATCGGGTTTTTCCATGGTTGGTCGATCAATCGCACGTTAGAACTTCAAAGCCTTCTAACAATCCGGACGCGTCAGCCAACCTACGGAAGCTGAGCCCGCGTGTCCAACGGCTGATCGACGCGAGCTTGTCTATGGACAACCGGCTCCGTTGCAACAAATCAAACGGGAATTCCATCAAGATGGCATTGGTTGTTACGGCGACCGCCACCACGCGGCAACTATGGTGCGAAACCCTTACTCGCCAAGCAATTCAATGCGTTGCGACCACCCCTGAGAATGACGAATTGTGGGCGAACCCAGACATGCTTGTTGTGGATATCGAGTCCGAACCCTGGATTGTTCGAGAACGCCAGCAGACAGGTGAAAACGAATGCGCCAGGAGTAGTCTTGTCCGCAGATTGGCGAGTCGATTCCCAAAAGCAAGCATGATCGTGGCAGATGCCTTTCCTCGCTGGGATACTTGGAAAACACTCAAAGAATGCGGGGCGGACTTCATTGTCGCAAAGCCATTTCAACTGCCAGGGATTTTGGATACGCTTGAGAATTCTTAGTGGATTCGTCTTAACCACCGAAACTCTTGACGAGTTTCGCTACCCCCAAATTTAGAATGAAGGACGCACTTTGGCCATGAATTCTATAGATCAAGAAATGGAATCGTCACCAGTAAAATTGGTGGATCTAAAAATCTTGATTCGACCGACTCCGCTATCGGCTGCGGCTGCGGAGTTTCTTCGGGATGGCAGAGAGCGATTCAAGAAGATCAATTGCTTTGATTTCGTTCCAAGCAACTACGAAAACGCCTGGTCTGTTTTGGATCAACAGACGCGAGGTACACTCTGCGAGTGGGGTAGCGGACTTGGGATCGTTGTGGGTCTTGCAGAGATTCTTGGTTATGATTCGTGCGGTATCGAAATCGATCCAGAACTTGCAGAAGTCTCGCGTGATTTTCTTCGCCAGCATGGATTGAAAGCGTCCATTACGACTGGCAGTTATTTGGACGAGTGTCCCGTTTCGGACAATTACTACGTCTATAGTTGGCCCGGGCAGGTTGAGAGTGTAGAACGTCGATTCTTGGAGATCGCGCCGCCGGAGGGACGATTACTGATCTGTTATGGACAAGATGAATTGCGTTGCATGGTGAGGTCGAAGCCGTTTTAACTCTCAAGGGCACGAGGCATCGTGGCGGATGCTGCCAGCATCCGAGCCGACGCTAGCAGCGTCGGCCACGACATCAGCCACGGTTGCGTAACAAATCATTCGGCTGAAACGCGACGTATTTCCGGTGCTGATGAAGCTGAAGCCGGTTGAGCCCCATTGGCTGCTTGAAACGCATAGAATTCTTGATTCTGGCCTGCGAGGTTCGTTTCATTGTTGGCAATCGAACCGGAACCCACCACGGTCGAACTCGAGGATTGCACAAATTGTTCCGCGTTGGAACTGCCGGCGTACCTAGGGCCGTCAACTGTGTTTAACAAGGAATGATGGTACGCTCGTTTTTGAAACGGAGCGCAGTCACCTGGGCGATGGTTCCCAAGTGTACAGCTTTTGGAACACGGTGGCTGTCGAACCGCCGCAATAGGGAGTGCAACGATCTGTCCAAAAAAATACGTAGCCGACCATGCCGGCGCAAACAAGGAGCCCTTACTGTTTCCGTACCGTTCGAGGTTTGGTTGTTCAAAGTAAAGAGGCGAGTAGCAAAACGCCGGACTCTGCCAGCAATAGCCATTAGGGGACCAATCATAAAAACCGGTTGGGTCGGATGAATGGTTTCGTACTGGAGGAGCCAGAGGTGCACCGACCCCTGAGTTTTGCTCGGTGTTGACTCGCGAAAACACCTCGACCGATTGTATGGGCCTACGAATCATGTCGTCTACGTTCAAGCTCCCCTTCTTGGTAATTCTCGAGTTTTGCGTTGCCGGAACGAGGGGCAGCACATTCACCTTATTCGCGTTCTCAGTCGGTTGCTGAGCTGATGGCGTTTCTGCCTTGGGAATGTTCTCAAGTGTGATGGGTTTGTTGGTATTTAGGCTGGGCGGCTGTGCGAGTGGAGAAAACACCTCCGGTTGCCCCTGGGAAAGGGGCTGCAATGGCTGGAGGGAAATTGGGGACTGACCAAAAAGGTTGGTGTGAGAGCAGGCGAAGACCAATGCTATCGGGCCAACAAATCTATACTTACGATCCATCATGGGATTCACCACAATTCCGTCCCTGGAATGTTACCAGCAATCGACACCTATTCATCGTAATTATCGGTTCGTCACCCACTTGGCTGCAACTCCTCTCGACCAAAAGGTCAAGAAGAGGTTGGCTTAGACCATGCAATTTGCCCAAATCCCCCCCTTGTTTCGCATTTCGAAAAATGCGGGCACTGGATTGGTGCATTCCAAAAAGTCGGGTTATGATTGGAGAGGCTTTGGGGAAACGGGAAAATTGTCTCGCCAGAGTGACAAGTGACTTTACCGCTGTTGGTGTTTTTTGCTCGCTTTTTAAGTGACACCGTTGAGTACAAATCCATCCAAATTGACGATTGTCGTGAAATCGGGTCCGCAGTCGGGGCAGTGTTTTGTTGTTCCTTTTGGGAAGGCCTTGAGTGTTGGCAGAACCGATGCGGCAGACGTTGCCATCGATGACGATCATTTTATGTCGGGCAAGCATTTCGAGGTCGAGAATTGCGGCGACTATGCAGAGATTCGAGATTTCAAGAGTACAAACAAGACCTGGGTTAACAACGTCGCGATCGCGAACGCCAAGCTCCAAGCGGGTGATACCTTTCGAGCTGGTAAAACGGTGTTTGGTTTGGAATGGGAAAAGCAGGCTCCGCTACCGGATGAACAACCAGTCATCGCGCCTATCATAGCCGAAGAGCCTATTTTATCGCCGAACAATGACTTTCGGTCGCCGATCCTTTCCGTTTTTGAAGCCCCAATCGCACATACGAAACCTATTCCTGAAGACTATCGTCGAAATGCGGATTTCAAAGAGTCGCATCGCAACAGTTCTCCCATTGAGTCCATAGATGAAACCTACGAGGAATCGGAGGACGCTGGTAAGAGTAGGTCGAACGTACCGATTCATACACCATGGAATTTTGAGTCGTTTGGTTCCCCGGTAATCGATGACAACGAATTGTCTAGAGAATCCCTGCCTCAATCGAGCCAACTCATTCGATTCGAGAGTCAATCGCCAACAAACTTTTGGTCAATTATTTCCAAGCTAAGCGAGCGGCATTCCACCAAGATCGTCGGGCACTTCAAAAAGATCGGTATGCTCGTCCCTAACTCCTTGACGGTGGCACCAGTCTTCCAAGAACTCAGCGAATGCAAGAGCTGGATGCCTGTAGTGGTGGAGGGGAAAGAGTGGCTTCGTCGCGACATGGCCTCGATCACGGAGAGACTGGCAAAGTCGGACGGCATCATGCTGATGGTGGGGCTAAACTCATCTGCCCTCCAAGGTCAACTACAGGCTTTGAGTCAACGCAGTGTCCCAGGGTTTTCCGAGGAGGGAGGCTTTTTGGGTTGGTGCTGGCCATCCCAATGGCACGCAATCGCTCAAAGTTTGAGTGATATGGAATTGCGTGCCTTAATGGATACTTCGATCCAAGGGGTGATTTATCCTTGGTGCGGTAGCAAGTGGGCGCATGTTGTTCCAGAGCTAAGCCATGAGATGCATGACTTAGGATTCGTTTAGCCGAGCGTCCAATTCTAGCGCGAACAGCAGGCTGAAAACTACCAGCGTGATGCAACCCCTCTCCGGCCTATCCGTTCAGCGAGCTAGCCTTCATGTTGGTCGGGGCTTGTCCCCCACCAACCTTGTTTTGGCGTACTAAGGCGAGCGGCAAACAGAAAACTACTAGGCCAGGCCACCGTGTGGCACGCCCAAAGCGATTAGCGATGGGCGTGGGAAGTGTGGCAAATGACTCTAGCGATTCACCACGCCCTTCGTACCTCAGAGCGTGCCACTCAGTTTATAGGTAGATTTCAAACTGCCACCCGCCTAAATCGGCGTCACTGGTAACTCTAACGCGAAGCGGCCCCGACAACGATATCTCGGCTGGCTGGAATCTTGTTGTAATCTTGGTTTGCAATTCGCCTGACCGAATCGGCAGACGCTTCATCCGATGGTGCCGTTTCGTTTAGCCAAACATTGCAGTAACGAAGCAACGTGCCTTTTTCTAAATTCACATTTCTCAGAGCGAGCATGTACTCGACCTCTGCTTGGTGGTAGCGTAGTCGGGCATCGAGCAATCTGCGATGCGTTTCTAGGCGAACGTCGAGTTCAGCCTTTTCGCCAGCCGATTGCTTGACATCGATTGCATTGAGTTGTTTTACGATGCTTTGCAATCGTTTTTCCTGTAAGCCTAGGTTTTCGAAGGCCCGCTTGGACTCGTTAATGGAATTGCTCAATCCGTAGTGAACCGCGCGTTCTTGTTCTCGAAGCACTTCCGACTCTCGGACCAACGACAGTTGCGAATTGCGAACCGCGGCATTAGCTCGACGGAATCCGACTGGCATTTGATATTCCA
>JBBRJI010000419.1:0-5667 GCA_038219625.1 Pirellulales bacterium
GATGTCCACGATTGCATTGTCCACGATTGCATTGCCCGATCTAAGTCTTGCGTTCGTCCTTTCGAGTCGTGAAACGATTCGGCATGGCGTGCTTGCGCGGTGATTCGCTCGCCCTTCACAAGTGAGTTGATTCTCGGCATCAAGTGCGCCATTTCGGATCGTGGCCAGTTCGTGGACGAAGGGCCGTCGTTGGTTCCGTCGCACCTATGATTTCCAATATCCTTTCAAAGAACATTAAGTAATCTCCATGAAAACAAAAGAGCGTCTAAACCAAGTCGGCACTCGAAATGCAAAAGCGTTTACGCTCGTAGAGCTGCTGGTTGTCATTGCCATCATCGGCATCCTCGTTGGGTTGCTATTGCCAGCCGTGCAGGCAGCCCGCGAGGCAGCACGCCGCATGCAATGTGGCAACAACATTCGGCAGTTCGCGCTAGCGATGCACAACTACGTTGAGCAATCCAACCTTCACAACCTGCTCGACTATTCGAAGCCAGCCTTCACCGGACCTATCAACGCCAAGGTTCCCAACCCGCACTTTGTAAATGCGTTCGCACAATCGGTTCCGTTTTTTCTGTGCCCAAGCGATCCTGCGCCGAGCGTTACCATCGTCCCTGTCGCAGGAACGAATTACTTGTACGGCGCAATCAACTACATGGTCAGCTACGGTAGTGGAACGGGTACAAACTACGATTTGAGATGGCCAACCGACGGTATCGTGTTTCAAAATTCCAAGCAAGGTTTTAACAGTATTACCGACGGAGCGTCCAATACGATCGTCCTGAGTGAAACCGTTCGAAGCGTAGGGGATGATGTAACAATACCGTTGGGTCAGATTCCAAAGTTTCCGTACCAGCTAACATTGCTGGTTCAAATGGAGTGAGCTCAGCTTTGAACACAACACCAGGCTTAAAGGCAAGTGGCGGTGGATGGTCCGGTTACGTGAATACGAATGGAATGATCCTGAACCCTGACCTAAGCAGGTTCTGGAAGACGTATAATTCTTGGCGTGGAGGGACAAGCAATGCATTGCGAGGACGCGGCATCGACGATCACGTTCATATCTTGTTCGATTTGGGCTCGAATCATGCAGCGAAGGATTTCGTGGAACAGATCAAACGGGAATCGTCCAAATGTATTAAACTATTTGATGCTGCATCCAAAATGGAATCCATCGCCATCCCCGATCCACGCACATCGTACTTCTATGCGCGACAAACTTTGGAATTGGCTGTTGCCAGGATGTACAAGTTCGATTGTGCGCTGAAGCTGCCTTACTAAGACAACATCTCAGCACTGATTCACGAGCCGACTTTTAAGCATCCCTCGTCATCCACTCCAGCGCCGAATGTCGCTCGGACGGCTTTTAACGCCAAGAATGTCGCTTGGGACAGGCCTATTTGGGATGCAATAGAAAAATGTCTTTCAAAACCGGTAACTAAAGCATTGGCATTGCCGCCACTTGAGCGGTTATATCGACTTGGCTGGCTTGCGACTGTATTCAACATGGGACATTCTGCTCTCGGGCGACTTGTTCCTGATGCCCATCTGGCGACAGTTTGGCTGAACTCAGATAGTAAGTTGGAATTTCGAGAAGGACCACTCGTTGCGGGAGATGAGATTGCGATTGCACCTGACGAGATTAATTCCTTGGTACGTCAGCTTGTTGGGAACTGTTACTTTTCGGAAAAACGGCAAGAAACGGAAGCGGTGTGGGAGGGGCCGCGTTCATTGGTCACGGCAGTCGACAATCTATTAAGTGCTCCACTTGGATCTGCATGGCAATGGTCCGCTTCACGTGTTTCAGAGTCTCTCAGTATTGCCCGAGTGCAGTTTCTACAACCTCCAGACGGCGAGGGTAAACTTTTGAATCAATTTGTCGGTATAGTGCGTTCAACGGAAAGCAGACGAAATAATGACACCGAGGCCAGTGGAACCGAACGAGCAAAGCGGGTGAGAAGGCTCCTGTATCCGAATGTGAGTGCAGCTTTAGAAGTTGCGGTTTCGAATCCGTCTCGGCTCCAACCGAGGCAGCGCGATCTGCTATCTCAAGTCCTGCCGGTAGGTGGCGGAGAAGAGTCTCCGCAGTTGCCAATCAGCTTTTCCTCGCCGTTTTCCGGTTGCTGGGCGACAAGCGACGGTAAACTGAATATTCTCCACAGTTTCGGGCAAGCCGTCACGCGTTGTCTTGCCGCATGCTCGATTGCAGAAAGGGATGGGCGTGTCGGTAGTGAAACCCACGAATCTTTGGAAAGGATCGCGGAGGAGAACATTTTTTCTCTTATGACTGACCCGGAGAAAGGTGATGGCTTACGCAAGTTTGTCGCCAAACTCTTCGAAATTGTAACTAGACACGAGCTTATCACCAATTTTGTGGCGCCCGAAGTCCCATTGGAAGAGGAACGGGTTCCAAAATTGTCCGACAGGGTAGCAACCGCAACGTTCAGTTTTCTGTGGGGCCATGGTTACAAGTTGGATGAGATCAAATGTCCCTTCGGTAAGGTCATCACGAGTTGGCCCCTTGCGGGGAATTCGACGTCTGTCGGCGATGGCCGTTGACTCCCTAGCGGCCCCGCCCAGACCTGGCCTCGCTGCATCGTAAAGTTCTCATGACCTGCTTGGGCGCGCCCGGCCTGCACTCGATGTATGCCGGCAAGCCGATGCAAGGCCACGGCCTCGTGCAGGCCATCGCCCGAGTGAACCGCGTATTCAAAGACAAGCCCGGCGGCTTGATCGTGGATTACCTCGGCCTTGCTGATCAGCTCAAGCGAGCGCTCGCCACCGACACTGAGAGCGGCGGCATAGGCGACCCGAACTACGACACGAAACAGGCCTTCGCCGTGATGCACGAGAAACAGGGCATCGCCCGCAACATGATGCACGGTTTCAGTTGATCAGAAAAGATGAGGACGGTTGGAGTTCTGGCACAGGTTGTTTGAAGATTCGCGTAGGTTCTGGTATCGTTGATTCTCATTTCGTTTCATATTTTCTTGGACAACTTTCGATCAAGAAATGGATTGTTCGGAATGCAGAGGTCAAAAACCGGATCAATGAGGAATTGGAAGGGATGGCGAAACACAACCCTAAGTTTCTGTTCTAATTGAAATTCGTTTTGTCGGACGCCCAAAACACAGTTCCTTCATTTTGATTTCGAACTAACCACGGCCAAACCTTTCGTCAAAGACTCGCCAATTGTCGCAAAATAAGGTAGAGTAGAGTCATGTCAGCTACCGCATATACCACCCCTACAGAGATACTCGGACGCGTCATTGATCCGCAGAATCCGTCATTTACACGCGAAGCAGCTCAATCGGTTCTCGAATTGCAATTTCCGCCAAGAGATGTAACCCGTATGAACGAGTTGGCTGAAAAGGCTCGCGGTGCTTCGCTTGAGGTCACGGAAACCGAAGAACTCAATAGCTATCTTCTCATTGGAGCAGTGCTTGATCTTATGCACTCCAAAGCCCGCATTTCATTGAAGAAAACCAGTAGCGAAGGTAATGGCTGATATTCGCGATGAAGTTCGCACGCGAGCCGGACGTCGCTGCGAATATTGTAAAATCTCGGACGTACTCGTTTCGACTCCTTTTCAACTAGACCACATTATCGCCGAGAAGCATGGTGGACCGACCTCTCTCGAAAATTTGTCGTGGTCCTGTCTCGATTGCAATTCGTTCAAAGGTCCAAATATCGCCGGTCGAGACGACAATCAAACTGTTCGATTGTTCGATCCTCGAAAGGATGACTGGAAAGAACATTTCGATTGGAATGGGCCGATTCTGGTCGGTCTGACAGCGATTGGTCGAGCCACCATTGATGTTCTGCGAATCAATCTGACATATCGAATCGCAGTCAGGGCATCGCTGATCGACGAAAAAATTCTCCCGTAGCGGGATGATGTCTTCACGTCTCTCCACACAATCAATTATGGTCCAATGGCCTTGGAGAAGGGAGCAAGAATCCTTTCGGCTGCAATCGCTAGCGTACCTACCCGGTCACTTTGTTTCCATGAATCGGATACAGACTGGGCTGTCGACGCGGACGCTCGACTCGGTCGGCGTTAGTTGTCCCGTCGTGGAATTGATGCGAAACACGACCACGTTTCCACCCGATTGATTCGCGACCAACATAAACTGCCCAGTCGGCTCGATGGCAAAGTTGCGAGGCGTTTTGACGCCAGTGCTTTGATGGCCGATCGCTGTCAGTTCGCCTGTCGTTGGATCGATCGAGAACATTGCGATCGAGTTGTAAGGGTCTCGATTCGATACGTATACAAATTTCCCTGAGGGATGTACGACCGTCTCCGCGGTGCTCCCCCCTTTGCGAACAACATCTTTTGGCAACGTTGAAAGAACTTGTTTTTGTTTCAGTGCACCTTTATCGGAATCGTATTCGCACGCAATGAGGGTCAAATCGCTTTCGCCATTGATGTAAGCGCTCTTGCCGTCAGGTGACCAGGCAAAGTGGCGAGGACCTGCTCCCTTGGGTGTATCAAACGCTCCATGGGGCGTCAGCGTTCCTTTTATTGCATCGAATGCATAGACGATGACTTTGTCTAGACCTAGGTCGCAACAGAGAGCAAACTTGTTGGCTCGATCCAAGTTGATGGAATGTCCATTCTTTTTGGGCCCCTGATGCTGTTGAAACGAGGATGCACTGCTTAGCTTTCCATCCGTCTCTATAGGGATCGAAAGGCAACTCCCCCCGCTGTAGTTCGCGGCCAACACATGCTTGCCCGTCGGATCAACGACGAGATGGCACGGCGCTCCTCCTTGCGAGGGTTGGGAATTGAGGAAGGTCAAGTTGCCGGTCGTGGCATCGATGGCAAAGGCGCTTATCTTGGCGTCCGATTCGTTGACGACATACATAAACTTTTTATTGGGATGAAATGCCAAGAAGGAAGGACTACTTGTCTCTCCTGCCAAGGTCGCTGTCGAGAGGGAGCCGTCCTTGAGGTTCAGCTCACACTGGTAGACGCCTTTGCTCTCCTTTCCCGTATACGTTCCCAAATAGACACGGAACATCTCTTGCGATTCGGCTTGACCACAATAAAACCCGCCGATAAGAGCGAAAACGAATAGGATTTGTCGCAAAAACATGGATCGATACTCCGTGGAAATGGGCTGTCGCATTTAGGAGCATCCATTGTGACCCATTAGGTGAGCAAAAACCATGGGTGTCCCAGTTCCTCCGATGACTTATTGGACCACGTCCGAGACACAGGTGGAACGCTCGTTTCGAGTGCGAACCAACCCGCCCTGGCCGACGAAGACACTTCTTGGCCAAGTGGCCCGCACAACCCGTACAACCACGCAGATCCAGTCTCCGCTTTGGAAAAAAGTCCCGATTGGGTCAACTTTGCCGACCCGACTCAATCGCCAGCGTAAACTTCCTGGGGCAGGAAAGAGCTTCCGGCTTTATCGAAAAAACGCTTCTCAATGACTTCGGAGTTTAGCATGGCCAAAGCTGAAATTGCAGGTGATCAGATTGTTGCTTTAGATCGCCGACGTGGGGTCCGAAGGGAAATGGAAGCTTCGGAACTCCAAATGCGAGCCGTGATCGCAGAAGAAAAGAAGCGAAACAAAACGCAACGTCGCCGTCAAATCGACCCAACCACCTGCGAGCGAGACTATTCCGGCGATGAAGTCGAATTCATGCAGGCCATGGATG
>JBBRJI010000420.1:0-5663 GCA_038219625.1 Pirellulales bacterium
AAGCAGTAGTGTCAGCGCCATCCTTGGCATCCTTCGGTAAAACGGGACGCGAATAACCCAAAACCATGGGTTCACTCGATTCCGCTATAATACCGAAGATCGGACCAACCAAACAGACCTCCCCGGAACGCCGGATGAGCCAAAGGAAAATGTGTCGATAAATCACATGAAAACCGGTAGAAAAGACTTGACGAGCGGCACGAGAAACGCGCATGATGAATTCATCAAGCCATTCGCCCTGAGAAGATGCGAGTGATCGTTTCACCATGAGAGAACTGCCATGC
This sequence comes from Pirellulales bacterium, assembly GCA_038219625.1. Lineage (GTDB taxonomy): Bacteria > Planctomycetota > Planctomycetia > Pirellulales > Pirellulaceae > JBKCUI01. The sequence continues at coordinate 285 of JBBRJI010000420.1, forward strand.
CCACGCAAGTCACTTATCCCGGTGTGTACATTGAAGAGGTTTCTAGCGGCGTACGGACTATCACCGGCGTTGCCACTTCGATTACGGCCTTCTTAGGTCGAACGTTGCGAGGGCCGGTCCATGAGCCGGTGCGTGTTCAGAGTTTTGCTGAGTTCGAACGCAAGTTTGGGACACTTTGGCGCGACAGCACCTTAGGTTATGCGGTGAGCCATTTCTTAAGTAATGGTGGAGGCGATGCGCTGATAGTTCGTGTGCACAAGGCCGCGGCTGCTGCAACTGTTTCGTTCAACGGATTGGAGCTTGAGGCCGCCAACCCCGGCCTCTGGAGTGTGAGTTTGCGTATTCGCATTGACTATAACACTCGTCCATTGATTGCTGGGGAGGGAGCAAACACGTTGTTCAATCTAACCGTGCGTGACACGGGGACTGGCGCGACTGAGACATTCCTAAACGTATCAACGGAACTCGCAAATAAGCGGTTTGTGAAAAGCGTACTGGAACAGGAATCGAGGTTGGTTCGCATCAAGGGCAACGTCCCAGCGACCCGCCCCAATCCGCCACATGCAATTCCCCCCGCGGGCGCAGATCCGATGACCGACGACGCTTTCTCGTTGGCGTTTTCGAATGACGGAAGCGACGGTGATCCAATCACGGACGCCGAGATTTCTGCGCCCACGTTGGAAGCATCGAAACAAGGCATTTGGACGCTTGAGAAGGCTGATTTGTTTAACCTGCTGTGTATCCCGCCACTCGGAAATGCTCCTGGTGGAAATGTGGGGTCGCAAACGCGATCGGCTGCGGCAGCCTACTGCCGAAAGCGGCGAGCATTCTACATCGTCGACCCTCTTGATACCTGGAACGAAGTCGCCAACGTAACGGCTGCGGCAACGGGACTAGACAGTGCAAACTGGGGCCTCGCGCGAAATGAAAATTCAGCGGTGTACTTCCCAAGGATACGTTTGCCGGACGCATTGCAGGACGGCCGACTGAATGAGTTTGCACCTTGCGGTGCTGTCGCGGGTGTGATGGCCCGTACCGATGCCACACGAGGTGTCTGGAAGGCTCCGGCAGGAATTGAAGCAACCTTGATTGGGGTGGCCGAGATCTCGATAAAGCTCAGCGACGGCGAGAACGGACAACTCAATCCGCTAGGGGTGAATTGTTTGCGAAGCTTTCCCGTGACCGGTCGAGTCGTTTGGGGAGCCCGTACCCTGCGCGGTGCAGATATGTTGGCGTCGGAATGGAAGTACGTGCCGGTGCGACGACTGGCTCTTTACATCGAAGAAAGCCTTTATCGAGGCACGCAGTGGGTTGTCTTCGAGCCAAACGATGAACCTCTTTGGTCGCAGATTCGGCTCAACTTGGGCGCCTTCATGCAGAGTCTGTTTCGACAAGGTGCCTTTCAAGGCAAGTCGCCCCGTGAAGCCTACTTTGTGAAATGCGACAAGGAAACGACCACGCAGGATGATATCAATCAAGGCATCGTGAATATTGTCGTGGGCTTTGCCCCTCTGAAACCGGCTGAGTTTGTGATCATCAAGATCCAACAGATTGCTGGCGAAATCGTAACTTAGTGAGTTAGTAAGTTCCATCGACAAGCATTCCATGGAGAAGCAACATGGCTCAGTTCAGTGTCAATGCGCAGCGATTTGACCCTTATAAAAACTTCAAATTTCGAGTGAAGTGGGACGGTCGTTACGTGGCTGGTGTTAGCAAAGTGGGTGCTCTTAAGCGATCGACGGAAGTCGTAGAACATCGCGAAGGGGGTGATCCCAGCACGGGCCGCAAGTCCCCCGGGCGAACCAAATACGAGGCCATCACGTTGGAACGCGGGGTTACGCACGATAAGGATTTCGAGCAATGGGCCAACAAGGTCTGGAACTTTGGCGCAGGTTTAGGTGCGGAAGTTTCTCTCAAGGACTTCCGAAAGGAGATCATTATCGAAGTCTACAATGAGGCAGGCCAATTGGCGATCGCTTACAAAGTGTTCCGCTGTTGGGTCTCCGAGTTTCAATCGCTGCCAGACCTCGATGCCAACGCGAATGCGGTCGCCATACAAACGATCAAGCTAGAAAATGAGGGCTGGGAGCGCGACACGGCAGTGACCGAACCGAGCGAACTCACCTTTACGGAGCCAACGTAAGCCATGCGTCCGTTGACCGCGACCGACGTGCTTCGCATCTGGGAATTGGCTGAGCGACAAGGTCAGGCGGACCGAGCATTAACCATTCTGGCCGCAGCTTGTTCGGATCTAACGCGAGAGCAACTGGCCGATCTCAGTATTGGGCAGCGGGATCGTCGCTTGTTCATGCTACGAAAGTGGCTCTTTGGTCCAAAGCTGGATAGTTTTGTCGATTGTTCCGAGTGCGGTGAAAGATTGGAATTCAGCTTTGATATGGCCGCAATTCAAGGGGACAAAGTGTTTAACAGCGATACAGCGGAGAGCAAGGCGGAACCTGACATCCTTTCCTGCGACGGACTGGAGTTGTGTTTCCGCTTGCCCAACAGCCGGGATTTGATCGCTGCTACTGCTTGTGCGGGACCGCGGCAAGCCCGCCAGCTACTCGTCGAGCGATGTCTGCTGAACGTCTCTCGACAGGACAAAGCGATTGCGGTGAATGAACTTCCGGAAGCTGTGTTGGAAAAGGTGGCGTTTCACTTGGCCCAGTGCGATCCATTGCAAGAGGTGCTCGTCGATTTAGCTTGCCCGGCTTGCCAACATCAATGGCGGGTTCTGTTCGATATAGTCACGTTTTTTTGGGCTGAGATAGAAGCTCAGGCCAAACGACTACTACGGGAGGTGCATGTACTTGCACGAGCCTATGGCTGGCGGGAAGCGGACATCCTCTCAATCAGCGCACGCCGCCGGCAGTCTTATTTGGACATGGTGGGTACATGACAGACTTTCTGAACCGATTGGCCGAGCGGACCTTGGGACTGACACCGCGGGTAATGCCGCGCCTAGCTTCGCGCTATTCCCACTCACCTTTGATAGAGCCGATTGAGGACACGCTCACGGAAGAACCGCCACGCGTAGTGGAGTCGCATTCGGATCGAGCGCCGGCTTCAAATTCCCTTCCCAATGACCACAGGATTTCCTCGCGGACGGATGCGAAGGCAGCAGCTCTGGAAATAGACAGGACGATGACGATGGATCAGCCGTCCATCATTCTCGATGAAACCATCGTTCCCAATTCGCTGGAACCAAGTTTGCTTCGCCGGGAGCCCACGACGCGTATAAAAAACGAATTGCCAACAAGTGTGGCTCTCGATTTACAGCCAACGATGTTGCAACGTTCAGGCAACCAACAAAGCCTACCTTCAGAAACCAAAGAGTGCTTCGAACGGTCTAATCCGGGTCGGATTAGACTGGATGGGCGCGAGTCAACCATTGTTCGATCGCTTCCAGCAAGCGCGATTTCGGAATCGATGGAGTTGACGAACCACTCTGTGCAGAACCACGCTGTGCAGAACCACTCCGAGCAGAACCACTCTGTGCAGTACTACGAGCAATCTCGCGACGTGGCCCGATCGCCTGCTCTGGACGCACAGTTGCCACCGGTCCGAGAAGGACGAGGAAACGTCGTTCGACCTGTAATGGAACGTGCCGCTCAACAGTTCCAAACAGATCGCGCCGAACCCAGAGCTTTGGCCGACAGCGGACAGCCGTTCCCGCCGCCAAATGAGCCTGAGCCTTCCGTCATCCGAGTTACGATTGGACGGATCGAGGTCAGGGCCATCATGCAGCCAGCACCAGCAGCAGAGCGTCCTAAGACCGCTCGAACTTCGCCGGTCCTCTCTTTGGACGCTTATTTGAAGCAGCGAAGTGGGAGGGCGCCATGAGCAACTTCTTGGCCATCGCTACCGTGACCGCGACCCTTCAGCAAGTCCTGCAGGCTTCCGTAGGTACCGCTGTATCAGGAGCAAGGGTCAAGACGGTCCGGCCCGAAGTGTCTGGTAATGGGGCTGCCGAAGCTCATGCAAACCTCTACCTGTATCAGGTGACTCCTAATGCCGGATGGCGCAACGCCGACCTGCCCACGCGAAACCCAGCCGGCCATTTGGTAGACAGGCCGCAAGTGGCCTTGGACCTTCACTACTTGATTAGCTTTTACGGTGATGAGGGCAAGTTGGAGCCTCAACGATTGCTCGGCTGTGTGGTCAGTACCCTCAACGCTCGGCCAGTCCTTTCACGCCAAATGATTCGGGACACCATCGCCAACCCGAGCTTTGATTTCCTGGCACGCTCCAACCTTGCGGAAGAGGTCGAACTCGTCAAGTTTATGCCTGCGGCATTATCACTCGAGGAGCTTTCGAAGCTTTGGTCCGTCTTCTTCCAAACGCCTTACACGCTGTCGGTCGCTTATCAGGGCACCGTCGTCCTGATAGAGAGCGAAGAATCGCATCAGGTTGCATTGCCTGTGCGTGAGCGCAAGATGTACGTAGCGCCGTTTCGCCAGCCAGTCATCGAAGAGGTTGTGTCGCAGGCTGGTCCGAATGAACGTATCGTAGTTGGCAGTACGCTCGTTGTTCGAGGCAAGCGTTTGAGTAGCGAGATCACGCAAGTGCGAATCGGGGGTGGCGAGGCCATAACACCATTCGCCTTGAATGACTCGCAGGTTAGTTTGCCACTCACCGAACCACCACTGGTTGCTGGCTCGATCCGGGCTGGGGTGCAGGGAGTACAGGTCGTTCATCCAATGCTGTTAGGCACACCGCCTGTGCCGCATAGAGGCGTCGAATCCAATGTATCGGCTTTTGTGCTGCACCCGACCATCACCGCAGTGACAGCGTCCAATCCACAAGCAAGCGTTACGGTGAAACTCAGGCCGGACGTTGGCAAGTCACAGCGGGTGGTCTTGCTGCTGAGCGAGTTTGGGGGCAGTTCGCCAGGTGCTTACAGTTTTACAGTTCCGTCGCGCACAATCGACACTGACTCGATCACGATTCAGATCAGCGGAGTGAAGACAGCGGATTATCTGGTGCGTGTGCAAATCGACGGGGCGGAGAGTCCACTTGGGACAAATGCGACCGGTCAGTATGACTCGCCCAAGGTGACGATCCCATGAACCGAGCCATAACGGGCAGCAATTGGCTTTCCGAGAACCAGCGTTACCTGATGGCAGCGCTGGGTGTGGTGCGCGCGGCTTTGGAACAGCACGCTTCGCAGCAGCCGGGGGGGACTACCGACGAAACCAGACTTAGTCTAGCACGTCAATCATTCAAGGAAGCTGCTGACTCCATGTCCTCCGCGTCAGCTTTGGAGTCGCTTTGCCGGACGTTCGTCCTGACCCCTTTTGAACGCGATGTATTGGTCTTGAGTGCCGGAGTGGAACTCGACTCTAGCTTTGGGGCGCTGTGTGCGGCCGCACAAGGCGA
>JBBRJI010000421.1:0-5647 GCA_038219625.1 Pirellulales bacterium
CGACAAGACCAACTATGCCTTCCAATCGAAGAGCATAAGCTTCTTTTGCGAACGCACGGCGATTTGATTTCCAGCCACTGCTAGATGTGCCCAAGTTTCCTCTTCCGCAACTTGCCGCTCGGAAACCAGTTGGAATTCGCTTGGGTTGTGCGCGATGAGTCGTAGCTGACCAGTCTGATCTAGGGCAAGAATTTGTTTTCCATTGGAGACCATGCTCCAGTATTCGCCGAACGGTTTGGTCGTCCATAATTCCTTGCCGGTTACCAGATCCATGCATGCGAATCGTTTGTTTTTCATATGCATGTACAAGTAGTGGTCGATGATGATGGGCGAGGACATGTAACCCTCAATCTTGTTGTCCCAACGGACTTTGGTCGATTCATTATTCGGAACATCCAGCAACAGAGATCGACCTCCGTAGCTACTGGTGAAAATGGCATTATCCCAGGTCGTCGGTGTCAGGATATTCATTCCGCGAAAGGCCGCAACATCGTGACTCCAGTCCACGTTTCCGGTTGTCAGATCAAGACCTGCAAGTTTGGCTCGAGTTTGCACAATCAACTGTCGCTTGCCATTGAGGGTTTGGATTACAGGCGAGGAAAATGCGCCACTACTCATTATGTCGCCATTGTCTCCCAACGCGTTCCAGACAACGGAGCCGTCGGAAGCCTTCAGTTGGTAGACCCCCTTGCCGGCTTGAATGTAAATATGATCCCCGTCGACGAGCGGTGAGCAAGCCATCCCGAAATCAGGTACTTTGCCGGCCATCTTTCCGAAATCGACGCGCCAACGTTCGGTTCCGCTATCGCAATCCAAAGCAACCAACACGTCACGAATACCGCCGACGAAGAGTGTCTTGCCATCGGTTGCTGGCGTCGACCGGATCCAACTACCGTTGCGAGCTGCGAAGAAAGGAACGGTCATCGAGCCATCCCACTCGTATTTCCATTTGATATCGCCATTGATCCGATTAACACTATAGACGCGTTCTTTGCCGGATTGGCTTTCGGTGGTAAATACGGCGTTGGTGGTTAGCACAGGTCCAGAATAGCTATCACCGAAAGGCCTGCCCCAAATGAAACGGAGCGATTTTTCATCGATCGATTCTGGCCATGCCACTCCGGTTAACAGGCCATCGCGGTTAGGTCCACGCCAATTTTGCCACATGGAATCCTCACCAAGAACCGGATTGCTGGCACAGCCCATTCCGATCATGGTTACGCCAGCAGCAATGAACGTTCTACGTTTCATGGATCGGAATTCCTATGGCAAGTAAAGGAAAAAAAGGTCAGTTGGTAAGGGGCGGAGGATGGTAGCGCGACAGGAGAGAAAGTCAACGCCTCGAGTTGTGTTTCGTTGAAGCTTTTTCGCCAGAACGTGCCGTCTTTAACGGGATTCACGACAATCTGGAGTGCATAGCTACGGAGATAGCTTTGGCTTTTTTGGGAAAACATTCCAAGGATGGGACTTTTTTTCGCAATTCTTAGATAATTAAGACGTAGTTCTGTCGGTAACGGCAATACCGTTCAATTATTTGTTTAACAGTCAGCCCAAGGCGTACTCGATACCAGCAACGTACGCCTACGGCTAACGGTTAAACGCCTGTAACGGACCAACCCTGGGGTTCGCGGGAATTTCGGTTGATGCATCCCGATGGTCACATTCTTCGAATCAATGTCGTTCTCTGGATGAAACGGCTATGATAGGAAAATGGTCGGAAAGATTTGGCCTGCCGACAAAACTTTTGTCGGCAATTTGGGTTCAAATTGAGCAGTTACCTAACTTTTGATTTGCGGAATATTTTGTCCAATTTGCCGAATCCGTTAGAAAATGCCGCTGCTGATCCAGACGTTGGGCTGATGCTGCGCGTTCGGGACGATGATGCGGTCGCATTTGAAATGCTGATCGACAGGCATCAGGGCAAGATTCAGCGATTCATGCAGGGTTGGGTCAGCAACGTTCAGCAGTCCGAGGACCTTGCACAAGACGTGTTCTTAAGGGTTTATAAGGCGCGAAAGACTTACGTCCCTACGGCCAAATTTACAACTTGGCTATACCGTATTGCAAATAATATTGCTTCCAACCACGTTCGAGATTCCTCCCATCGTCGCGAGTATCAGCTTTCCCAAAGCGAAAACAGTTCTTCGTCCCAGTTAATTATTGAGAATATTGCGATGGCTCCAAGTAGCTTTCAACCTTCGCGGAGGATCGAAAACTCGGAACGATCGGCTGTGGTTTTGCAGGCATTGCACGCATTAGGTGAACGCCAACGCACTGCGCTGATGCTGAGCAAATTTGAAGGGATGAGTTACCAAGAAATTTCCGAAACCATGGGGCTAAGCGTCAAAGCGATCAAGTCCCTTTTGAGCAGAGCTAGAGTGAATCTTAAAAACCTATTGGAACCCTTGATCGCTACCGAAATGGGCTCCAAATCGGTTGCGTTCAAATCCAGCGACGAACCGAACGAACAACCTATTGGCGAACTAAACACCGTCCAGGGGAAAATCAAGGAATGAACCTCCCAGACATGGAATCTATTGACGAACAGTTGACCGCCTATCTTGACGGAGAGTTATCACCGGCTGAGGCGTCCTCGCTGGAACGAAATTTAGTGGACGACGAGAAACTGCGATTGCGTTTAGTATCCCTGCGTCAAGCCTATGATTTGCTCGACGAAATACCGGAGACACCGCATAATCAGCGTTTCACCAAGAGCACACTGGAACTTGTAATCAAGGACCTATCGACGACAACGAGGTTTACTAGCGGAAGCGAGTCCAAGGTGCAAGCCAAGCTTGCCGATTGGTGGGCATGGCCGCGAGTTACTGTGCTGCTGGCCACATTTGTAATTCTCGGAGTCGTGGCCGCAGTCGCCATCAACTTTGAAAATACTCGACGCGAGCTTAAAGATCTGGGGCTCATTGCAGGTATTCGCGGACTCGAGGATATCAATGAGCTCAAGCATGCGGTCAAACTCAGCAAGGAAACAGAAATTTTGGCTGTGCTGCGAGACAATCTGAGCGAAAAGTTGATACCGCCTCCTCCGGATTCGACTTGGCAGCGCAAGACCTGGGTTCAGGGGCTAACCCCAAATCAAATATCGCGATTGGACAGTGGGCGAGAAATACTTAGCAAATTGGATCGCGAAACTCGCACACGTTTGGCTGCCATTGAATCCCAGATCGAAAGCCTTCCAGATCACAGACAGATCCAAGAGACGGTGCATTTAATCGGCCTGGTGCTGGACAGCCTTGGAAGCGCTAAGCGACTCGACATGGAAGTGATGAAATCAGAGCAGCGATACGAGTTTTTGAAAGAATTGCTTTGCATGAAGGCGGCGGAATACTACGCCGCCCGCATTCCATCCGTGGATGCTGCCGCATTGGAACAATGGGATTTGGCTACGTTTCGACCGGCTTTACTTCTCGCGGTTCTTCCGGATCGTCCAATGGAGGCAATGGATACGAGAAGTCTACTTGGACAGCTACTGTTTCGAAAAAGAATTGACCATCTTGAAGATCAAGACTCTTTGATCGCAGAGCTTACATCCAAACTTTCGCCTACGGCAACGAAATTGATTGAAGGAGTTAACAAGGCGGAGCAGATTAAAGTGTTGAATATATGGCTGTTTCCAAATTCGACAGTCTCTTCGACAGAGACCCTAATCGACTTCTATGACAAAATGGATAACGATATTTGGCGAGACTTTCGCGACCGGATAGACCTTGTTGACCCACAGGATGTTCGACGAAGACTTTTCCCACCTCGGGGATCGCGTCGCCCATAATTTGAGGGTAGCCGAACTCGCCAAGAGTTTGGGAGGTTAGGACGAATCCACTTGGATTTAGGCGAGGGGCAGTTTGAAAACTACCTATAAACTGGGTGGCACGCTCTGAGGTACGAAGGGCGTGGTGAATCGCTAGAGTCATTTGCCACACTTCCCATGCCCATCGCTAATCGCGCTAATCGCTTTGGGCGTGCCACACGGTTGCCTGGTAGTCTTCTGTCTGCCGATCGCCTTACCACTTGAAGTCGCCGAAAGCCTACGCGGCTTCCGCTACGCAAGAACCCCAACACTTAGGCCCCAAACTTGCCTAACCGTCCTGCGTTGGCCATGGCAAGGGTCATAAGGTACTGGGCTTCGAAATGTCCGAGTCCGCCGGTAATGCAAGTGGTTTCATTGCAAGTCGTGTGCGGATCCGGTCTGCAGCAATCCGAAACAAGCAGGGTGGGTACCGGGTGCCAAGAGTGCCCTTTGAGATAGCTTGGTGTACTATGGTCACCGGTTACGATGGTAACGGTCGGTTTCAGGTTCGTGATACGTGGGAGGATAGTATCTAACTCCTCGATACGATTTACTTTCTCAGCGAAGTTGCCGTCTTCGCCGGTGCTGTCGGTGTACTTGAAGTGGATAAAGAAGAAATCGTACTTTGCCCAAACCTGCTCCAGGGTATCCATTTGTTCCGACAGCGTTTGAGCCGAGCCGACAATGTCCATGCCAACGAGCCTCGCAAGGCCTTTGTACATAGGATAGACTGCACTGGCCGCAGCTTTTAGGCCGTAGACTTCGTTGTAGGATGGCAGCGTAGGCTTATTTGCGAAGCCGCGCATGGTGTGAAAATTTGCTTTCGGATGCGAGGCAAGGATCTTCTTGGCCTGTGCCAGAAACTCTCTTGCCACTTGTGCCGTTCGTTCGCTAAGCTTGTCATTGGCGCGAGGATTTAGGGGCGGAACACCGGTCATCTGTGGGTCGGTGTCGGCCACATTGCCGCCCAGGCCTTCCCCTCGAAAGACTACGACAAAGCGATGCTCCTTAACGGGTTCAACAAAGATCTCGATGCCGGCGATCTTGACTTGGCGGAGCGAGATGGCGAGCGGAGCACTTTCTTGGCTACTAATACGACCAGCACGTCGGTCTGAGATATTACCGTCTTTGTCGAGCGTGCAGAAATTGCAGCGGATTGCGACATCGCCATCCTTGAGTTCAAACCCGATCCCGGTCGCTTCTAAGGCACCTCGTCCAATTTGATATTGCAGTGGGTTGTAGCCGAACAAACCCAAGTGGCCAGGCCCGCTGCCCGGTGCGATCCCAGGTTTTACGGGAATACTTGCTCCCTGGACACCCACTCTCGCGAGGGCACTTAGATTAGGGGTTTTGGCCGTTTCTAGTTCGGTTTTCCCGCCTGGAGTCATCGGCAATCCACCTAGACCGTCAGCCACGAGCATGACGATTTTGCTGTCGTTGCCCAGTTGCAATTCACGAGTCAAAGTATGCATGTCCATGGAATTCTCCTTAGCGTGGTTGTGTCGATAACGAAGTTCTGAATGGTTTATCACATCTGCCAAAGATCGCAAGGTGAGTTGGCTGCGGCACGTAGCGAAGTCTCTCCGAGACGCCGCTCGGTCATGCCGATCGTATCAAAGGCAAAATTGTAGCCGCAGAATTCAGCCAATTCGACAGGGATTATGCTTTATGAAATACGCCGACATCAACGGTAGGCTGCAAAAAGTATCTAGGTTTCCGGATTGGAGGGATTTAGCCTTGTCTGCCGATTAGTCCGGAAGTCACAGATGAGGTACGAAACGCACGGTCCTTTCGACATAAATTACGCAATTGTTTTATTTTGACAAAAGTTTGGAAGCTAGG
>JBBRJI010000422.1:0-5643 GCA_038219625.1 Pirellulales bacterium
AGCGTACAACTCGAGGCCAAAGTGATTGGCTAAATCCTCTTTGTAGGACTCTCTCATTCCCAACTCCAATCCGGTTTATCCCGGCGCTTTCTGGTGTTCCCATGTCCCCAAGGAACGTTTTGCCTTCCCGCAGCACCAACAGTGTCGGCACTCGGTATGTGTGATTTCGGAGCTCAATAGCTTGCCTGCGTATACCTCTGTTGTGGCTCAACCCATGACGTTACCGCCATCAGCGTGCAACTCGAGGCCGAAGTGGTTGGCTAAATCTTCTTTGTAGGACTCTCGCATTCCCAACTTCAATCCGGTTTATCCCGGCGATTTCTGGTGTCCCCTATATTCCCCTACTATATTCCCCTATATTTCCTTTCCTACGCTATATTTCTAACAGGATGTAGGCGGCTATGATTGAAGGCCGCGTGCTTGGATTTCGATTTGCGTATATCATCACCACCTGGACACGCTTGCAGCGGAGACGACCATGACAGGTACCCGCGTCACCTTGATTCTGCTGTTGCTGGCCGTTTTTGGCCAAGCCGCAACGGCTGGGGAACCCGGTCGAACTGGTTTCCGTCCGCTCGGAGTCAACGCGTGGGATTTTTGGTTTGCGAAAAGCGGCGATACTTACCACGCCTTCTATCTGGAATACCCAGACCAGAGTGCGCAGCCGGATCAGTCCCTGCGCCACTCGCGTCAATGGGTTGGACATGCGGTATCGCAGGATCTGCTCACTTGGTCGCCGCGCCCGACGGCTTTGACCGAAGCGCCAGAGCGTGGCATCATGACCGGCAGTTGTTTGCACGATGGCGACCGCTGGTACATGCTGATGACCTACAAGGGATTCACCGTGGCCGAGAGCCGCGACCTGGATACTTGGCAATGGAAAGCCAACGCGCAGTTCCCCAGCCCACTGACCACGCAATGGCAAGGCGAGTCGCTGGGATTCCGCCTGCTGGCCGATCCCTACGTGTATCCGGAAAAAATCGACGGTTGGTGGTATGCGGCGATCAACTCCCAAATCGCCAATGCCCCCAAGGACAAGTCAGGAGTGACGACGCTTATGCGATCGAAGGATCTACTACGATGGGAAACCCATGGCATTCTGTGCTATCCGCGGAAATTCGAACGTCTTGAGACGCCGCAATTATGGACGGCCAACGACAAATGGTATTTGCTTTTCGGCGCGGTGGGCGATGGTGGGGGAACCCGGGTGTGGATCGCGGACCGTTTCGATGGTCCGTATGAGGAGCGTCCCTGGTCGACCATGACGCTGCCGGGTATTCCCCGCTTCTACCTCGGAAAACGCGTGGTGGCGCCCGATGGCACCGACGTCTTTCTCGCTGGCGAGTCTTATTCATCACTCTCCCAGCCGATCCGCATGACTTATCTTCCCAGTGGCGAGATCACCTATCGCGCCATGAAACCGGGCGAGGTCTTCGCGATTCCGCCGCTCGCCCGCCCAGGAAAGTAGCAGTCGCAGGACGGCATCATTCCTACGAATTCGCGACTGCCATTTCGGACGTTACTTCTTTAACATGCGAGGCATAATTCGCATGAGCGACTCGACGACTTGGTCGATCTCGGAATCGAGCGTTTCTGCGGATACGCTAAATCGGATGCCGCCTTTGACGACCATTGGATCCAACTGCATTGCCACCAGCACATGCGAGGGTTGGCTGGAACCGCTTGCACAGGCAGATCCAGTACTGCAAGCAATTCCGGACATGTCCAAAGCTAATTGCAGTGCTTGTCGATCCACGTCGGGAAATGCAATGCTCAACGTATGGGGCAATCTGTCGGACTGGGCACCCACGGCGATCGCATCTGGAATCGCAGCCAATATTTTTTCCTGAAGCTGGTCACGAAGTTGTTCCATTTTGCTTACGCGCTGATGGAGATGCGATACTGCGTTGTCGGCTGCTACTTCAAATCCACCCGCAAGAACGGGCATTTCCGTTCCAGGGCGAAGCCCCAGTTGTTGGAATCCACCGAAGTGTTGCGGACTTATGATCACGTTGTGACGCAATAGCAAGGCACCGATCCCAACCGGTCCGTGAAGCTTGTGGGCAGTAATCGTCATCGCATCGACATCCAACGCCGCGAAGTCCAAATCCGATTTCCCCAAAACCTGGACTGCGTCCGTGTGCATCAAAACACCGGCCTTCCGGCACATCGATGCCGCTTGAGCTACCGGCTGCCACACCCCGGTCTCATTGTTTGCCAGCATGAGTGACACCAAAGCGATTGAGCCACTCGTCGATTGGGTTGCCAGCCATCCCTCAAGCTGATCCAAGCAAACAACTCCATTACTATAACAAGATAAATAGCGAATTTCTCGACCCAATGTTCCTGCGTGTTCGGCAGCCGCTAGGACGCTCGGGTGCTCGATGTTCGAAACGACGATGGCACCTGGGATATTTTCTGCAAGCCCGAGGATGGCGAGATTGTTCGACTCCGTACCGCCGCTGGTAAACAAGAGTTGATCGCTTGCCATCCCATGTGTTCGGCCTCCGCAAAGTTTCAGAATAGACTCGCGGGCTTGTTCAACAATGTGTCTAGCTTTTCGACCCGCGGCATGCTGGCTACTCGGATTGGCTAGTCGCATTTGCAACAGTTCATGCATTCGATCGATGACCATCGTATCCATGCGGGTTGTTGCGTTGTTATCCAGGTAGATCAATGCTCTAGTCCGTTCCATTGCCAGTATGCAGGAGTCTCAGCTTCGAAACGCAACTCGGTTATCAAGGTTGGATGGATTAACTCAAGGCTTCGACAATGCAAGGCGATACCCTCGGCAAACGGATTCTCAGCACCGTACTTCTTATCCCCAAGGATCGGACAGCCGATCGCCTCAAGTTGGGCTCGTATTTGATGTTTACGACCCGAAATGAGATTGATTTCAAGTTCATAGCCAAGTCGATTTTGGCCGATGCATCGATACTCCAGGATCGATAATTTGCTTTCGGTGGTGGCCGTGGGGCTGACGTGAGTTTTAAAATCTTCCTCACGCCGGACGAGATGATGTTCAAGCCGTGCTTCGATTGGCGTTGGCCGATTGGCAACAATAGCCCAATAGGTTTTGCGAGTCGTATGCTCGCGAAATTGCTCGCTCAAGCGGCTTGCGGATTTGCTCGTCCGAGCGAAGGGCATTACGCCCGTAACCGGCGCATCGAGTCGACTTACAACCCCAATGAATACTTTGCCCGGCTTGTCGTACTTTTCCTTTAGGTAAGCCGCTGACCAGTCGAACAGGCTCTTTTGGCCAGGAAGAGCTCCCTGGACAACCCAGTTTGCTGGTTTGTTTAGAACCAAAAGATGGTTGTCCTCGAACAGAATCTGCATAGAACTATTGCGGCTCAAGAAATGTCATTCAGTTGTGTCTCGCTGTGCTTCGGTAGAAGCAAACGGGTCGTTACGATTTGCCGTTCGACGCACTCACCTTCCAAGTTTCTCCACTACTGAACAACTTTTGCAAGTTGCCACGACCCCGTTGCTGAATCGCTTGATCGATTTGGCCGCGAACTGCTTCGTCGTACGTCTGGTGCTCGACTGCACGGAACACGCCGATCGGTTCTGGAAATTCTGGTCGGCGGAGTCGTGAAAGCATGTACACCAACGTCGAGTTGGCTTGCTCATCATGGAACAAAAGATCGTCTTCTTTGACTTTGCCTTGACTCAGGTCCACAATCTCCAAATTCAAACCATTAAGCCGAATGCCTTTGTCCCTGTCTTTGCCGTATATCATTGGCTTACCATGCTGCAACTCGATAGTGGCATCGTCGCGCGTGGCTTTGTCTTGAGCGTAACTGAAGGCCCCGTCGTTAAACACATTGCAGTTTTGATAGACTTCGACGAACGAAGTCCCCTTGTGCGCTGCTGCCCTTTTTAGCGTGTAAGCCAAATGTTTCACATTGCTGTCGACCGAGCGAGCGATGAAGCTGGCTTCGGCCCCGACTGCAACGCTGATCGGGTTGAGTGGATGGTCAACTACCCCCATCGGCGTACTCTTGGTAATTTGTCCCTCAACGCTGGTGGGCGAATACTGACCCTTGGTCAGGCCGTAGATGCGGTTGTTGAACAAAATGATGTTCAAGTCCACGTTGCGTCGAAGCAAGTGAATGAAGTGATTGCCTCCGATACTTAGGGCATCGCCGTCACCCGTGATCACCCAAACGCTTAAGTCTGGCCGCGTCAACTTGAGACCGGTGGCGATGGTTGGAGCGCGACCGTGAATCGAGTGAACGCCATAGGTATTGACGTAGTATGGAAACCGACTGCTGCATCCGATCCCAGAAATAAATACGGTTTTTTCAGGTGGCACGCCGATTTCAGGCAGCACCTTCTTCATTTGGGCGAGAATCGAATAGTCGCCGCAACCTGGACACCAACGAATGTCCTGATCGCTCGTGAAGTCTTCGGCTTTGAGAACAGGGAGTACGGTGCTCATGGGAGTTTGAAGTGTGGAAGTAAGGAGTTTGAAGTTTGAAGTGTGGAAGTTTGAAGTGTGGAAGTTTGGGAGTTACGGTTAGCTGGCTTTGGAATGTGAGGGACTACGTGCTCCTGACTTGGTCATTTCGCAAATCTTTTCCTGCAATTCAGAGACCGTGAACGGCTTACCCTTGACCTTGTTAAAGCCGATTGCATCGACCAGGTATCGGCTACGGATCAGCGTTCGGAGTTGTCCCATATTGAGTTCAGGAATCAAAACCTGCTTGTAGCGGGAGATGATTTCGCCGAGGTTGCTTGGGAATGGATTGAGATAGCGGATGTGTGCTAAAGCGACACTACAGCCTTCGGCTTGGGCATTCTGCACAGCCGTTAAGCAAGCTCCATAGGTGCCACCCCAGGACAGGATCAGCAGTTCGCCGCTTTGCGGGCCGACGACTTGTTGAGGTGGAAGCAGTTTCGCCGCGTTTGCGACTTTTTGTGCGCGGATGTTCACCATCTTCTGATGGTTATCTGGATCGTAGCTGATATTTCCCGTGCCATCCTCTTTCTCGATACCGCCAACGCGATGCATGAGACCTTCCGTACCGGGAATCGCCCACGGCCTAGCCAACAATTCATTGCGTTTATACGGCATGAACGCCCCGTCCGGATTATTGTTTTCCGTTGGATGCATGACCGTGATGGGAGTCATCTTGGCAACGTCTGGAACAACCCAAGGCTCCGAACCGTTAGCGATGTAACCATCGGACAGCACGATCACAGGAAGCATCAATTGAGTTGCCAGCATCCAAGCTTCCTGAACAATTTCATAGCAATCCGCAGGGCTTTGAGCGGCCAGCACAGGCAACGGCGACTCGCCGTTTCGCCCGAACATGACTTGCATCAAGTCGGATTGCTCGGTTTTCGTTGGCAGGCCAGTGCTGGGACCACCGCGTTGAACGTCGATCACCAGCAATGGCAGTTCGAGCATGAGTGCAAGCCCCATCCCTTCCGTCTTGAGCGCTATCCCCGGACCACTCGAGGACGTAACTGCCATCTGACCACCGTACGATGCACCAATCGCTGCGCATACGGCGGCGATTTCGTCTTCCGCTTGGAAAGTACAAACACCGAAGTTCTTGTACTTGCACAGTTCATGAAGGATGTCGCTAGCAGGCGTAATCGGGTAGGAGGCGTAGAAAATTTCCTTGCCGCTGC
>JBBRJI010000423.1:0-5635 GCA_038219625.1 Pirellulales bacterium
TAAAAGAGGAAGGCTTGCAGCGTTCTCAGGTGATGGAGTCCATCAGTTACCTGACAGACGTCCACGGCCCTCGATTGACCGGCTCGCCGCTAACCAAATTAGCGGGCGAGTGGACCAAGGAAAAGTTGACCGAATGGGGACTGGAAAACTCGCACCTTGAAAGTTGGGGGCCTTTTGGTCGAGGCTGGACACTTGAGTCGTGCACAGTGAACTTGGTAGAGCCGCACTTTTCCGGATTGATCGCCTACCCAAAAGCTTGGACGCCAAGCACTTCCAAGACCATCCGAAGCGAACCGATCTACTTGGATGCATCGACTCCAGAGGAACTTGAAAAGTACCGAGGCAAGTTAGGTCGCGCGATTGTTATGATCAGCCCACCTCGAGACGTAAAACCACTATTTGATGCACCTGCAACACGTAAGACCGATGCAGAGCTACTGGGTCTCGCCAACGCGGATCCGTCAACACCACGTCGTCGCGGTGTTCCCAGTGCAGGTGGCCCCGGTGCAAGTGGCCCCAGTGCAGGTGGCCCCGGCAGATCTGGTGGTCAAGGAGGCCGAGGTGAGCTAGGGGCTCCATCTGCAACTGGTGATGCGACTCCAACTCCGGCGGCAGACGCGACCGCTACACCTGCTCCGCGAACGCAGAGCCGTAACATGCAAGCGGACAAGTGGCAAATGGCATACGATGAAGGCGCATCGGTTGTTCTCGAACCAGGCCGTGGAGACGGGGGTACGGTATTCGTCCAATCCGCAACCATGCCGCGAAAAGCAGATCCAGCGGGCCGAGAAGGCTTTAATCCATTTAGCAGCGGACCTCGACCGTGGGCGACGAATCCGCCCGATGTATTGCCACAGTTGGTGTTGGCAGCAGAACATTACAATCGCATAGTGCGTATGATCCAACGGGGCGCGCATCCCAAACTATCGATCGACATTGAATCGCAATATCACGATGGCGATGTTAATAGCTTCAATATCATTGCTGAAATACCAGGGACGGACCTTAAGGATGAAATAGTCATGCTAGGCGGCCACTTCGACTCCTGGCATGCGGGTACTGGCGCGACGGACAACGCAATCGGTTGTGGGGTCGCGTTAGAAGCCGTTCGGATTTTGAAAGCCATCGGTGCCAAGCCGAGACGAACGATTCGAATCGCTTTGTGGACTGGCGAAGAGCAGGGACTGCTTGGCTCCCGAGCGTACGTTTCCGACCATTTTGGAAGCCTCAGAACCCCGACACGTGCCCCTGGTGGCGGCGGAGATGCTCCCCGAGAGCGTCCGAGGGCGACATACGATCTCAAAGCCGAACACGAGAAATTTTCCGCTTACTTCAATCTGGACAATGGGACCGGAAAGATTCGCGGTATTTACCTGCAAGGAAACGAAGCGGTTCGGCCGATCTTCCGTGCCTGGCTCTCTCCTTTTGCCGATATGGGCGCGACCACGATCACTTCATCGAATACAGGTGGAACGGACCATCAGTCTTTCGACGGGGTCGGCTTACCTGGATTTCAGTTCATTCAGGACCCTCTGGAATACGACACACGTACCCACCATTCCAGCATGGACGTATACGAACGCATTCAAGCGGACGATGCAAAACAAGCGTCCATCATCATGGCGACGTTCGTATACCAGGCAGCAATCCGGGACGAGAAACTTCCTCGAAAGCCGCTTGAAGGCGAAATCGTGACAGCACCTGCGACGCCTGCTACTTCGGTCAGCGTTCCTCAGGTTCCTGCCCCAGCAGTCCAGTTGCAGCCTTCCGGATCCGAATAACGTTAGACCGTCGACCTCATATTAGGACATTCACGCTCGAATATGAGGTCTGGGCTGTCGATACCCTCCGAAATCCCAGTAAGACTTGAGTCGAGTTGGTGTGATACCCTTGTTGGATTGGAAGCCGTTTGGTTACACTATAGAGGTGGGATGTGCGAGCGACGCACAGGCGGTCCCGCATTTCGATAGTCATCCGAGCCATTTGGCTTGGAACATGCATCCCTGGAGTCCGGAATGAAAAAGATAGAAGCCATTGTTCGACATTTCAAGTTAGAAGACGTCAAGAACGCACTCACCGAACAAGGCATCCATGGAATGACCGTTAGCGAAGTGCGTGGTTACGGCCGCCAAAAAGGACATACTGAAATCTATCGCGGTACGGAATACGCTGTTGATTTCGTTCCCAAGGTCAAAATCGAAGTCGTTTGCGCCGATGGCGAACTTCAAACTGTCATCGACACCATAGTAAAGACAGCCCAAACAGGCCAAATTGGTGACGGTAAAATTTTTGTTTCAGAACTTCAAACTGCGGTGCGGATTCGAACCGGTGAAACCGGTCAAGACGCCCTGTAAGTCGTCCAATCAAATTGTCATCCTTACACCCGCAAGTAGTCAAAGCGCGTTCGCAATTGGCGGACGCGCGTCTAAAAGCGGCTAGTCTTCACCATTCCGGCGCAACCGGACCACAGGTCTGCTTTGCGTGGGCGGATCAGGTCGACCAAGTAATCTACGACGTGATCCACGCGGCCGTGGAGGGTTTGCCGACACCGCTGGACCCTTGTTGCTTTGCATTTGTTGGGTTGGGTGGGTACGGTCGGAGGGATCTTGCCCCTTTCTCGGATATCGATTTGATGTTGCTCTATCGCGGGGTGAGTGAGTCTCAGATCACGCCGCTGGCTCGTGCGATCGCACAAATGATCGTGGATGCTGGACTGCAACTCGGTTTTACCATTCGAACCCCTTCCCAGGCTCGGCAGGCCGCTTGGTCGGACGCGACGGTCCTTACGTCCTTGGTTGAAATGCGGCTGGTGGAAGGAAGTCAGTCACTGTTTGATGGATTTCTGAATGCGTTTCGTATTGGCTGTAAGCGTCGTTCACGAAGACTAGCAGCCTTGATTGAGAAGGAACGATTTATTGAACGCCAAAAGTTTGGCGAATTGGTCTACCTGCTGCACCCGAACGTCAAGCGATCGCGAGGATGTCTGCGCGATGTTCAAATTGTTCGTTGGATCGGCTTCGTCTGCTTTGGCGAGAAGGACCCCGAGCAGTTGGTGGAGATGGGATTGCTGGCACAAGAGGATTTCCGAGCGATTCGGGACGGGTACCAATACTTGCTTCGCTTGCGCAATCAATTGCATTTTTTGGCTGGGCGAGCGCAGGATTCTTTGGATCGTCCAAAACAAATTGAATTGGCAGCTTGGTCGAAGTTCGAGGGAACGGATGGCGTGTTACCTGTCGAAGAATTCATGCAGCAGTACTTTGAATTCACGAGCGAAGTGCGATACAGTTCCGCCAACTTCGTCGGAATGGCTCGTTCTCGATTGACCTTGTTCGGATACTTGTCCCGGTTTATCGCCTGGCCCATTCGAAAAGGCATTCGGTTGGGAGTCAAGGAGATTTGGGCAACTCGGGCTGGGCTTGAAAAGTTGCAATCGGATCCTGCGAAAGTGCTTGAACTGATGCAGGTAGCCAATCGTTACGTGCGGCGCATCGAACACAAGACTTGGCGAACGATCCGACAGGCCATGCTTAGACGTCGCGACGATCGAGTCGGCAGCGAGGCCATCGAGCGATTCTTGCAATTGATTGCGCAACCTGGTCGTCTTGGCGAGATCCTGAGGCGATTGCATGAATTGAGAGTGCTCGAACAGATCATCCCTGCCATGCGACATGCGCGATGCCTGTTGCAATTCAACGAGTATCACAAGTACACCGTCGACGCGCATTGCATTCGTTCGGTGGAATGCGCCGGGGAGTTTGCCAAGTCGGATGACGTTCTAGGGCGAGTGTACCGTGGCTTGCAGAACAAGATGATCCTGCACTTGGCTCTCCTGTTGCATGATCTAGGAAAGGGATTTCCGGAGGATCATAGCGAGGTAGGCCGAGAGATCGCCGAAGAGACGGCTCAATTGTTCAAACTTTCAGATGCCGATCGAGAATTGCTCGTGTTTCTGGTGCATCAGCATCTCCTCATGGCCCACACCGCGTTTCGATTCGATCTTTCGCAGAAGGATCCGATCGTCCATTTCGCAAAGCAAGTTGGTTCGATCGAGCGACTTCAAATGCTGATGGTTTTGTCTTGCGCCGATTTGGATGCGGTTGGGCCGGGAGCGCTGAACGATTGGAAGCTCAGGCTCATTTTACAACTCTACGATGCTACGGAATCTCAATTCCGCAGCGACAGTCCCGATCAACGCTTTCTCGATATTGTGGCAACCCAGCGAACAGCGGTCATGGCCCATCGGACAGCCGAGGAACGAGAGAATAGTTGGTGCAACGAACAAATCGAAGCCATCCCGTCCGGATACTTGTTGTCCATTAAGCCGAAAGACTTGATGGATGAACTACGCCGCATACGCCAATTGACTGCGGAAAAACCGGTGCAAGCCTGGGGGAATTTCATGCCCAAACAGGATGCCACCGAGTACGTGACGGCCGTTCGGCAAGAGCAGTCCACCGGATTGTTTCATACGATTGCGGGTGCGTTGTCAAGCCAAGGGCTAAGTGTGTTGTCGGCGGAAATTCACACCCAACCAGGCCGCATCGCGTGGGATCGCTTTGTGGTTCAAGATGCAGACTACGAAGGTGCGCCACCACCCAACCGAATCGAACAAGTCTGCAAGCACTTGGTGCAAGCCGTTGATTCCAAGGATTCTAAACCCCCTGTTTTTCGTCGAATCTGGAAATCTCAATCCACCTTCGATGCAGCCAACGCGAGGATTCAACCCACCCAAATCCGATTCGACAACAGTACCTCAGAAAGCAACACCATCATTTCGGTCTTTGCCTACGATCGAATAGGCTTGCTTTACGACATTTCTAAGACTCTCTTCGATCTAAAGCTGGACTTGCAAGTGGCCAAGGTCAGTACGCACTTAGACCAAGTCGTTGACGTGTTCTACGTGACTGACTTAGACGGCCAGAAAATCACGGAACCAACTCGACTCTACACGCTTCGACATAGCCTTTTAAGAGCCATCGAATCCGATGAACCGCGAATGGAAAAGTCCCAAACGTAGCTTTGGCTCCGATGCAAACCCTCTCCGACCTTTCAGGCCGACTCTCCCAGAGGGAGAGTGACTTCACCCTCCCTCCGGGAGGGTCGAGCGAGGGGAGGGTATGACTCATTCTGCCGCTCGCCTAAGCGCTGCTACGGCGCATGAAATGGTTCGTCCCGCGTCACGGATTGCCGCTGCTCTATCCTAGGACTGCCTCGATGCTTGAGTCGTCAGCTTTACCAGTGCCTGCCTCAACTCTCGGACTTTGAGCGGCATGGCTATCAACACATGGTTCGGACTGGTTTTCGCTCCGCGTACAATGTACTGCTGCTTTGGATCCACTAACATGACAACCGGAATATGTTTGGTGTGTTCCTGTTCGGAGAATTGATTGAAGGCCTCGAGCGCCAGGTTGCCCAGGTCCGGTGCACACAAAACGACACAATCCGCTGGCGGAGTTTCATCGGGCGTGAATTTGTCCAGCGCTCGTTCTGGATCGCCAAAAATGAGGACGCGGTAACCGCGTTTCTTAAGTTTTTCACGCAAAATATTTTGCAGCTCTGGCTTGCTCTCAACGATGATCAACGTCTTGCCTTGACCCTCTTTTGCCTCCTCCTCATTGATCGTTTGGATCGC
>JBBRJI010000424.1:0-5635 GCA_038219625.1 Pirellulales bacterium
GTCGATCAGCTTTCCTGCATCTTTGACATGTTTGTGCAGCTTGATGTATCGCTGGGGCGCAGCCTGAGCGGGCTCGGCATTGGCCTGATGCTGGTGAAAAACCTTGTGGAGCTGCACAGCGGCACGGTGGAAGCCCACAGCGCCGGCCTCGGTAAGGGCACTGAGTTCGTCGTGCGATTGCCGATCATGGCGGCAACACCTCAGCCGTCTCCGCCAGAACCGGCGGTCAGCGAATCGACACCTGCGACGCGCCGCCGCATCCTTGTTGTCGATGACAACTGGGACTCGGCCACTTCGCTCGTCATGCTGTTGGGGTCATCCGGTAACGAGATGCAAACCGCCCACGACGGCCTGGAAGCGGTGGAAGCGGCAGGCATATTCCGTCCCCACGTAGTACTGCTCGATATCGGTTTACCGAAGTTGAACGGCTATGAAGCCGCCCGTCAAATACGAGAACAGCCTTGGGGCAAAGACATGGTGCTGGTGGCCTTGACCGGATGGGGCCAGGAGGAAGCCCGGCAAAAGTCGAGAGACGCCGGGTTCAATGGCCACCTGACCAAACCGGTGGACTTCCCCTCCTTGGAAAAGTTAATCGCTGGGTTCGCTTCCGTCCCCTGGACGGTTTGCCGAGCGACACTTGAGTAGGACGTGCCAGGCCCAGTGGAGGGCGACGCAATGTCAATCTGAGTTTGACTTACCGTCATCCATCCGCCGTTGCAGGCCAGCCTCCCAGCCCCGAATTTCCCAGAGAAAAAGTTCAATAGCCGTCCTGTTGTCCCGACTGCGAAGTAAATTCAACGTGACTGCAATGCAATGCAATACGGGGTTATCTGCTCTATCTACTGACGTCTACTCGATATTTAGCCACACATGTAGTCATACTTAGCTACCGTTGTAGCTAAAGGAGCACGGACGATGAATGGTGCGTTGAAAATATCGGATTCGGAGTGGGACGTTATGGAACCGATCTGGACGGCGGGTGAGGGCACGTCTCGTCGAAAAGGGTGCGCTGGACTATGAAGTCGATGGGGCAAAGTACATCTATCGAGCGGCCGTCTCTCGCAATCAATGTGTTCGTCATGAGGGCCGCTCATTCTTAGCAAAGGCGTTCGGTGGCGATGTCACTGCGTTGCTGGCTCACTTTGTTACTGACGCATCCCTCAGTCACGAACAAATTGACCAACTCCGTCAATTGCTCGAAAAAAAGAAAAAGCTTAAGGAGAAGCGAACATGAACACGATGTTACATTTGATTGGGCCGACGATTTGGCGTGCCTCATGGCAGGCGGCACTACTGGCGCTCGTTGTCGTGCTTCTTTTGCGTTGCTTCGGAGATCGATTGTCGCCGCTGTGGCGTTTCCTGTACCGCCAACATGACCGGGCTGGCCTCAGGCTCATCGTCAGGAGGAGTCGGATTTCAACAAGGTGTTCAGTTCAATCTCAAGGAGATTGTTCCTTGACGACGTGGGCCCCTAAGTCTCCAACGCTCAAGTTGGTTACCGGGTCCGTTTTGAGCAAAGATTGAAGATGCCTTACGTACTTTTGGTAATGATCGGTAGGCGTGTCGTGGTACCAAATATGGTCCGATGCCGGGCACTTGCCGATGATCGTGCCTTTGAGTGCCGGGCTGACATGAATGCGACCTCCTTTGGATTCCCAGTCCCAATAGGAGGCAAATACGGGCGGTCCGTCAAAATCATAGATAGACCACTTTTTCGCCCACTTCTCCTTATTCAACTCTGTCCACAACAATGCCCGCGCTTTGTCACGGTCTGATACAGCTTCGGTTGGCTTTTCGTATTCCACTTGGCTCAGAAGCTTGTCCGTCGCAAAGAAAATATGAAGCTCGTCCCATGGTAGGCCACCTCTTGCCGCAAACGCTTTCGTCAACGATTCGTGAAGCTGCCAATTCGTCGCACCGACAAATACAATTTTCTGATACGTAGTCATCAGAATCAATGGTGGTACTTTGAATTTGCCATCTGTTCCGAGCATGGTCGGACGGAGGGAAGGCAATAGCTCCTCCTTGAAATCCCATGACGACTTGCCTGCGACCCAGTCAGGTTTCTCATCCGATTTCACACTTCCGTGAAGCTCACGGAACTTTTCGAAAGAATCGAATCGTTTATCGGCTGACCAATTGCGCTGAGCGATAGCGACGACCGAGGGCATAAGCCGGAACGGTGCTTTCGGCCAAGGGACATGGGTGCCGCTCAACAGTTTGCCGGCAATTCTTTCGGTGGTGGTTCGTTCCTTGTTCCAGTCGGATTTTTTCTTACAGATATGCTTGGAAATAATGGGAGCTACGCTCTTGCGGAACTCTTTAAGGAGGTTCAAGGCTGTTGTGTTGAGTTCGCTCACTTGGTCATCGCTCGGAATCAATTCCACTACCGCCGACTCACCGGAATGAAAGCGTTTGAGCAGGCACCCAAGCAACGCGAGCCGCAACTTGTTTGCTGGGTATGCATTCGAGTCCGAAATCTCGACCAATGGCGAGAGAATGTTGAGGTAGCGTTGCAAAGCCACGACGAATGCCTCACCTGAGAGCGTTAAGCCAACGGTGTCGGCTACGATCTCTCGCATCCAAGCTGTCCAGTATTTCTTTAACGGTGTGTCTTTGACTTCAGCTAGTATCGAAGAGGTGATGCCGAGATAGTAGTCCACCGAATGCCCGACTTCATGGGATAGTAGTGGAAAATACTCGGGAGACCGGGCCATTTGGCCAGGCAGACAAATCACGGGAAAGTAGGCAAGCTTTTCATGGCGATCGATTCGGCTAGGCTGCGTTTGAAAAAGAGAGGGGATGGGTAGATCCGCGTTGGGAGCCCAAACGGCGGGTGTCATGGATGAATCGATGGCAACCAGTGGGCCGATGGGGATCGTGTCGTCGTCTTGAATAAAGAACCGAAAGCCCTCGACGCACATCCAATCGGCGGCTTCAAGCACTTGCGATTCGAAGCCGATTCGTGGTTCAATGAAGGCTCGTTCAACAAATCGAACCGATTGTTCAAGCTCCATATTTCTAGTCATCAGCAACTGTCGATCTATATCGGTACTGGACGCCCGGAGTTGACTGCAGTAGTTGGTTAGCTCGGTGCAATAGACTTGAATGAATTGATTCAACTCGGCTGCGTGCCGAGCGGTGATTGAGATGAGGTTGTTCGCGGCATTCGCAAGGCGGTCGATAATGGCTTGAGCGCGGTCAAGCGTGAGTTTCGCATCTTTGAGTGCGAGTCGATTTTCGGCATCTCTCTCGGCTGCTGTTTTGTCGGGCATGATATGGATGGTTTTCTTTGATTTTGGGCAAGCGCGTCTTCCATGCTAAATTTGGAAGTAGCGGAACTCGCCAAGAGTTTCGGTGGTCAGGACGAATAAACTGGGATTTACCTCTTGAAGTCGCCGAAAGCCTACGCGGCTTCCGCTACGCAAGAACCCAACTCTTAGGCTGGATAGGGCACTAGGTTGGCGGTCTCTGGTCGTGCCGCAGGCTCGCTTTTCGTGGCTGAGCGAGGCCCTCGCTCAGGTAGGATTGTCGCCTTTTGCTCAGCAAAAGTGTGTTAACAAAGCGCACTTTCGCGGAGCGAAAGGCCACAATAGAATCACGCCCTTCGGACGTACCAAAGGCGTGACTCAAATCGTGCGGGACTCATTGCTGGTTTAGACCGGGAATTGCTTTACCTCGGCCGCGGGAAGCGTATAAAGCTTCTTGAAGCCTGCTTTGTCTTTGTCGGTCAACTTAAAGTCGAGTGTTCCTCGACCGTTTAGCGGATAGTGCATCACCGACTGCGAGTCGTAGTCGGTAAGTGCCTCGCCCCCTATTCCTCCTGTCACCCATTTTTCCATTCGACTCTTCTGGGCTGGCGTCATTCCTTGCTGAGCTGGCGCACGAATGTGTTCATGGCGAAACCCCAAAACGTGTCCCAGTTCATGTCGAATCACACCAACCGGGTCAAAATCATTGGGCTCGACGAAGGTGGTTGGTCCGATATTAACGACTCGCTTGCTGGCAGGATCATTCGGGAAAAATGCAACCGCGTACAAATTCGGATCGCTGAACGGATCGAACACAAACTTGAACAACGGATTTAGTTTTTTCTTTTTGAAAGCCACGACATTGCTGATACCCATTTCTTTTGCGGCCGCATTCCAGTTTGCAGTCGCCTTGGTGCAAATCGTTTTGGCCATCGCTAGAGCATCTGGGGCACTGCGGAACGAATCTTCATCGATGGCCCATGTCAAAACAGCGGGTAATTCCCATCGCATAGGTTTCCCATTGATGGTGGCTGCAACTAGACCTTCCAAATTGGGAGGTTGCGTTGCGGTCGGTTCAACCAAGCTGGCGATTTCCTTTGCGTAGGTTAGCAACTCGGATTCTAGAAGTTTTCGATCCGTCTCAACAATGTAGTACTTTTGCCCTCCCATCGTCAGGGTAGGGGCATCGCGTTTGATCTTCTCGACAAGTTTCACTGGGTCCATGGAATTGTTTCCTTCTAAATGGGCGTTAAGGACGGACTTTAAAACTGTTTTGCAAGGACAGGAACGTACGCGTCACGAATCGAATGTTCTTTAACGCTGTATCCGAAGAGTGCTTGGCTTTCCATGCGGGCTTCGGTTGGCGGCAGACGGAGTGCTCCTGGCAGAGCGGGCTCGGAAAGGAGTTTGAGTCGAGCCTGCATTTCGTCGAACTGGACTTTGGACATTTCAGCCGGTTGTGGCTCGGCAGATGAGGCAACAAGAGAAGTAAGGCCAGCCGCAGAATGATTGCTGGTTTGACCATGGCGATTGAACCAAGTCAACTTGCCAAAGTGTTCATATCCCGGGGGTACTTGGGGAACGACATCTTCATGGTTCACAAAACGGTTGTAACGTCCATCGAGCTCGGAGTGGTAGAGGTCTGTTATCCCGCTGACTGCTAGTTTGGGTTGACCGTAGGTGTAGACACCGGCGATGGAGTGATCGCGTTGGTATGCGGCACCGGCAATGACCGCCAAGGCACCGCCGAGACTGTGCCCTGTGATCCAAAGCTGTTTCTGCTTTGCCTGGATGCGGCTAAGTATCGAGTCGACGGTGCTCTTTGCTTGCTGGAAAGCGTTGGCGAAGCCGCTGTGAATGCGACCATAAGGAGTATCCTGTGCAGCCACGCTGAGGTTCCCAAGCCAGTCTGCGAAGTTCTTCTCCGTCCCGCGAAAACTGAGCAGTACGACTTTGTCGTCCCATGCGACGAAACCTTGTGTTTCTTTGACATTGAACAATTGAAGGCCTTCGAATCCCCAATCGGACTTGGCCGTAGTCTCGAGGACGAGAGTGTTCTTTTGGTATGCGAATTCGCTCGCGATGGCCAAAGAGAGAGCGTTCTGCCAGGAGAATGGAACCGACCGCAACGACATGCGATCAAAGCTATGTCTTCCAGTATTTCCCGTTAACTGCAACATCGCTCCGCTAGTTCCATCGGATGCGAACCGTTTGATCAGTGCCTCAGAAACATGTTCGGTCAAAGGTGATTCGGTAGGCATAGCACGTGCAATCAGGCCCGCACCACCCGTCGATTCCACAAACTTCTTGTTGGTTAGGTCATGCACGCTAATCGACGCGAGGTTTGGCGACTTTCCTTTCGCGATTGCTTCGACGGCAAGGAT
>JBBRJI010000425.1:0-5633 GCA_038219625.1 Pirellulales bacterium
AGATGCGCAATCCAATTGCTCCCGCAATAGCAAAGGGGAACGGGACTTTGGAAGCCCAATTGTAGTACGCCAAAACGCATTCGTCGGGGACAAGACCGAACGGATGGGCTAGCGATATTGCCTAACTCTATTGGTGTTCAGAGCAAATATGACTCGATAAAAGTCAGAAAGAAATATCGAAACTGCTATTTGTCAGACAGTCCGGGCTCTGCCGGCAGTGCCCTGGAACCAGTCGGTGGCGATCGGCGAGAAGTGTCGAAATCGGGCTTCATGGAACGGTAATGGGGTTAATCGCGTTGGGCGTCGTCAGATTCGCCGCTTGCTGTAATGGATCTAAGCCCAGTGCAGCTTGCATAGCAGCTAGCGCAATAAAGAAATCGCGTTCGGCCTCCAACAACTTCACTTCGCTATCGTTGACTGTGATCTCTTGAGTCAACAGAAAGAACAAGTCGGTCCTGCCAGCTTCAAGCGATCGGCGGAAAATACTCAACATGGTGTTGGCTTGCTTTAGCAACTCGCGAGCAGCAACCACATTCTGTTGGGCGGTATCCAATGCGTTTCGTGCGGTTCGCAGTTCGATCTCGATTTTGTTCCGTTGTAAGGCGAGCTTCTGCGAGAGTTGTAGCAGCTTCGCCTCGGTGGTTTGGATCTTGCCGATCGGTTTGCGTCGTTGTATCGGTACGCCCCCCGTGACACCCGCTTCCAATTGAAATTCCCCTTTGTCATTGATGGCGCTAGTGCCTTGCCCGACGTTTTGGACTGTCTGCACGGTGAAATCGACATTGGGTAAAAGCTGGTTCCTAGCTAACGTCAAATCCCACCTTGATGTCTGCCTATCCAATTCAATGAGGGTCAATTCCGGTCGATTTGTCAACGCCGTTTGGAAATCGGTTTCGAAATCTCCTACTGGAATGGCTGCAATTTCAGGGAAATCACTCGGTAGCCAGTCCGGCGGTGCAAGCAATGGATTACCCGTTTCATCTCGCAGAAACAGGGATAGTTTGAATGCCGTGTCGCGAAACTTCTGACGCGTTTCATTGCGTTTGAGTTGCCGTTGAAAGATCTGCTGAGCGTTTAGAGAAACCTCCAAATTCGAAGCGGCCCCGGCGGCTTGGGTTCGCTCAAGTTGTTCACCCCGTTTGACTGCGATTTCAAGCAATCGTTCTTGTGCCTTGAGGACATTTCCGATTTCGACCCACAACCAAAAGGCCTTGGCTGCGTCCTGGCCTGCAATGAGAAGTTGGTTTTGGATCTCTGGTCCTACTGCCTGTCGCCGCAAATTGGCTTGAAACAGTTCGACGCGAAAGGGATCGATCGCCCTGCCTTGAAGCAAGGGTTGAACAAAAGCAATTTTGAACTCGCCGCCATCGTTCGTCTCTCGTTCTCTGTACCAAGGCTCGAAGCTTCCACGACCAACACGGTATCCCGCGCTGGCGTAGCCACCCCACCACAACTGGCGTGCAACCCCGATGCCATTGCGATACGTTTCGTAGAATCCAACCGGCTGATTGAGCGAGTAGTACTCGAGCTTCACATCGTAAGCACCCATGGCCGAAGTTTGTTGACCCGCAGTCACTCCGGCTTCGAGCCTAGCGATCTCGAGTAACGGAAAGGCGCGGTACGTGGACGCAATGACATCGGATAGCTGCAATAGCTGCCCCATAGCCAATGTGTCGGACTCCGGCGTTGGCAACACTTCGCGAACCGCCGCAGATTCGGGCTTTCCGGCTGAATCAGGCTTTCCGGCTGAATCAGGCTTCGCCGATGAGTCCAAATTCGCGGCATCCGGTTTGTCGGTGGGCTTGTTCGACGTGCGGTCCGCTTCGCGAACTGTGCGATCCAGTCGCATGCCACGACCATCGTCATCTTTCGCTTCCTGCGCCGAAGCCAGACTGCACAGTATCGACGCAAGCAAAAGAAGAAACGATCGCCCTATTTGAATTTGGGCAATTTGGGATCTTTTGCTTTTTCCTCGCTGGGCATCGATTTGTCGATGGTGGGCGGAAAACCGTTTAACTGACGCCATATTTCAAAGCCTAATGAGACGGTGCTCAGGATTACCCAACCCTTCGCACGAACACCTTGCCTGAGGTATCGGCTATCGGGCCATTTTTCTTGCTTGGGATCCTCCGGATCTGGCCCGACAATGATCTTGAAATTCCCTTTGCTGTCGTCCGAAGGATTGACAGCAATCACTTTGCCGCCAAACGTACCCACCGCCACGCTGGGCCAGCCAACAAACTGGATGGCCGGCCAGCCATCGAATTGCAAGCGAACTTCGTCGCCGACATGGATTAGGGGCAAATCGAGCCCCCGCACGTTGAGTTCGACCGCCAGGTCGGTCGTGTCCGGGATGACTTCAAAGAGCTTATCCCCCTCCTTAACGGTGTTCGCGCCAACTTGGCCAAGAATAGCCTGGATACGACCACTGCTGGGGCTCAGTATTTTGAGTCGGTCCAATTCGCCCAGTTTGACCAAGACATCTTGCAGTTCTTTGGTGATGGTTGTGATTTCGCTATCCTTTTGGGCCACTTTCGATTTGAGTTCGATGACCTTGGTTTCTACTTCTTTTCTTTTGCTCTCTAGCATTTGTTCTTTGCTATTGAGCTCTTCGATGGCTTCGTTGACCGCTTCATGCGATTCGATAAGCTTTTGCGTTTCGGCGGCTTCTTTGGTCACGGCTCGCTGATAGAAGATTTCTGGCTCGGCATCGCCTCGGAGTTTTCGTGACACTTGCAGGTCCTGTAGAGCTTGATCGTGCATCCGCTTTTGGGCTTCGGCTTTTGCCTTGGCTTGTATCCATTTCGATTGTGTGGCCCTTACTTCGGCTTCGGTGGATTTGATGGAATTTTCCAAGTTGGCCTGTTCCGTAACCACTTGGTCTTTCGTATATTGCAAAATCGATTTTGCAAAACTGAGCTTCTCCAGCAGTGATTTTTCCTGTTGCTTAGTCAATTCCAATTGATCTTTTGAGAAGGCATCGAGTACCATGATGACTTCTCCTTCGGTAACGAGGGAACCTTCTCGCAGGTCCTGTTTCATGGAGCTGACGATTCCCTTTGCCGAACTGGTCACAACCTGACGTCGAAGCTGGGGCAATCTAGCCACCACCTCCCCCTCGCATCGCGAGGTCTGTTGCCACGGCAAGAAAATACAAGCCAGGATCAAACCAATCAACAAAAAGAAGGTGATCCGTGCAAGGAACCTTGCGAACCAACTCGATCGCACCAAGTGCATGGCAGGGAAGCGTTCGCCAAGTGATTGGGTTGGCCGTAAATGGTTCATCCGCCGCGGATCCGTGAGCGGATTTGTTCGTTGTGTTGGACCTACTTTAGGCGATGGTGTCTCATGCATCTTAGTGTTAGTGTCCGGAGTTCTGAGAAAGAATATCCAAGTGTCCATCGCATTGCGCGATGAGTTCTGGATCGAAGGTGGAAAGTACGATTGTCCACGGTTGTCTCCGATCGCTTAGCCGCTCCCAGATCCGCATTCGCATCTTGGGTGACAATCGATCCAGCACTTCGTCGATCAACAACAATCTTGGCCGAGTCGCAATAGCACGTGCGATCATGATTCGAATCGCTTGGCTATGACTGAGCGGATAGCCGCCGCTTTGTAGCATCGTTTCTAGTCCCTGAGGCAACGAGAGGCATTCATCCCACATCCCCACCGCTTGCAATGCTGCCCGCACCTCCGCGTCGGTCACCGAGACTCGATTCAAGGAAAGGTTTTCCGTCAATGTACCACGAAAGATCTCCGGTTCCGAAGCAATGGATACCATAGAACCATCGGCAAAACGATTTACCTCGCGAGTGTCGACACCCCCTACCTCTGCTAAGCCGCTTGCAGGAGGACGAAGCCCACACAGCGTTTGCAACAAGATTGTCCTACCGCACTCTCCTTCGCCAACAATCGCAAACCTTTGGCCGCTTTCAATGGTGAGATTTCCGATGGAGACGGCATGATGCCCACCCCCCTGAACGCACAGTGACCTGAAACGAACTTCGACGGGACCAACGCCTGCGTCCAATGATCGGCTGGGTGGCAGCGTAGGCAAATCGATAAGATGTCCGACTTTGTCGACCGCGGCCATGAGGTCGTAAAACGATTCTAGCGACTTGCCGATTTTGGCAAACGCTCCTACCACAACCACAACCACCGCAACGCTCGCGACCAACTGACCAATGGTCAGGCTTCCCGACAGAACAAGCCAAACACCCAGTGAGAGCAAAGCAGAGATCGATACTGCATAGAGCAGTAAAGCAAAGAGTGTTTGTCGCATCAAAACGATGAAGTGACTGCGGCGATGCGTGAGGTACTCCACGGTCAGTCGATTTGCACGGTCCACCACCAGCCCTCCACCCCCGTGGACTTGAAACGCAGTCGGATTGCCCATGACGTCTTGCAGCCAATGGGCTAGTCGATACTTGACTAAGGATTCATCGATTGCGGTACGGACAGCATTTCTACCCAAAAGGTAGAGCACGCCGGTCATGGCTATCAACAACACGATATCAAAGGCCAACAAGTACGGACTATAAAGGGCTAACAGCAAGAGACCCGTCAGCGTTTGAATGATGAGGGACAGGCCCTCCACCAACAACGAGGCCGTCGATTTCTGTATCGTCATCACGTCAAAAAATCGGTTGGCCATCTCAGGACCATGGATTCCATCCATAGCTGCTCGCTCGATTCGAGGCAGTCGTTCCGAAAGGTCTCCAACGATACGAACAAAGATTCGCCGTTGCAAGATTTCAACGATAAAGAACTGCAGCCCCTTGATAACGGCTGAGAGCGTTAGGATACCGAAAAGAAGGATCGCTAACCAAATCAACGGTTGCGTCAAACTGGCAAATCCAATGGTGGTCACCATCTGCTCGACGGCAAGTGGGGTAGCCAGGTCGAGCACGCCAACAACGAAACCAAAAATGACGAGCGACCAAATGTCGCGAGACTCGAACTTGAGGAATCTCAACATGCGTCGTTGTGGCGAAATGTGCTCGTGGAGATGCGAAGGGGCGCTTGACACTCGATGGAGATCATCCGGATCCGGCATTTGGTTCGACGCAACGGACTGGCATTCCAGGGAAGGCTGTGCAACAAAAAAGAGAGGAGACTCCATGCCTTGAACTGTTTTGCGCAACCGAGACCTGGAGATCGATTCCGATGTCGTCCCCTTGGTATCCATTTTGGAGGCTTCGGAATGTCCAGCGGCGATTTCCGAAAACACCCATGACTCAGGATTGCTGGAGGATCGATGAACGACTGCGATAGAAAAGCCATCCAGCAATAACTCCCATAACTCAGTGCCGTTCAATTCGACTGGTGCAAGTCGAATTCCGATGCTTTGGCCGGCGCGCATGATAGCAACAATCAGTGCATCGCCTATTTCCGCGTCGGCATTGGACAACGCGTCGTTTAAGGCTTGCTGTATTTTTGCATTCTCAGTTGGAACCTCCAACTGAACTGAAAGCGCACCGAGCATTCCCCGGAGGACTTCGTTGAGCAAACCTCCAGCTCTGGAAATAGGTATTTCACGCGACATTCAAAGTTTTTTCTGGTTCTGGACGTGGGATGACTACCGAATAAGGCCAAAAACCAAGACATTATTGGGCGCCAAATGTGCCTGAAAA
>JBBRJI010000426.1:0-5630 GCA_038219625.1 Pirellulales bacterium
GCCGACGACATGGGGCTTGGCAAAACCATCCAGGCGTTGGCGTTGCTATTGCATCGAGCCCCAGGTGGTCCTGCACTCGTCGTGGCCCCCACCTCCGTCTGCATAAATTGGATACGCGAAGCCAATCGTTTTGCACCGACATTGAATGTAAGGCAATTTGGTGCCGGAGATCGTGAAGCATTCTTCGATAATCTTGGACCTCGCGACCTCGTCATCTGTAGCTACGGTTTGCTCAATGCAGAAGCCGAACGTTTTCAAAAACAGCTTTGGCATACCCTTTTGCTAGACGAGGCTCAAGCCATCAAGAATTTAGCAACCAAGCGATCGCAGACGGCAATGAATTTGCAAGCGGACTTTCGTATGATCATGACCGGAACGCCACTTGAAAACCATCTTGGAGAGGTTTGGAACCTCTTTCATTTTATCAATCCAGGCTTGTTGGGTTCCCAAGAGCAATTTCTAAAGCAATTTGCGATCCCAATCGAACGCGATCAATGTCGTGCGGCACAGTTGTCTTTAAAGCGCTTAATTCAACCCTTCATACTGCGTCGAACCAAGACTCAAGTCCTGGATGAATTACCGTCGCGGACGGAAGTGACGGTACTTATCGAGTTGAGCGAAGAAGAGAAATCGCTCTACGAAGCGATCCGACTAAGAGCCGTGAAAAAACTTGCCGAGGCTCAAGAAACGGCCCCAGGCGGATCATCGCAGTATTTGCAAATGCTAGCCGAAATTATGAAACTGCGGCGAGCCTGCTGCCATCCGCGATTGGTACTCGAAGGAAGCCTTATCGGCAGTGCCAAGCTGGCTCAATTTTCTGAAACGATCGACGAGCTGATTGAAAACCGTCATAAGGTACTGGTATTTAGTCAGTTCGTTGGGCATCTAGAGATCCTCCGAACTGAGCTCGATCGCAAAAAGGTCGCTTATCAATATCTTGATGGGAGTACGCCAGCTAAAGAACGACAAGTCCGAGTCGATGCCTTTCAGTCAGGCCAGGGCGATGTGTTTTTGATCAGCCTCAAGGCGGGCGGGACGGGTTTGAATCTTACCGCAGCCGATTATGTGATTCATATGGATCCGTGGTGGAACCCGGCCGTCGAAGACCAAGCTTCCGACCGTGCGCACCGCATGGGACAAAAACGCCCTGTTACGATTTATCGTTTCGTTTGTCGCGGAACGATCGAAGAACGTATCCTTGAACTTCACGCAAGAAAACGCGACCTGGCCGACGGATTGCTCGACGGAACCGAGCTGACTGGGAAGTTGAGCGCTGAAGAGCTCATGCGATTGATCAGCCTATAGCATTTCGCTGGCTTGCAACACGCATTCCTGAACCGTCAAATCATGTTCCAAGGAATACGCAACCGTGCGCTCTCCTCGAATCGCGGCTGCCAAGCCAATCAAATCGGCGTCGTACCGCCCAGTCATTTTTGGAAGCTCGACAACTTGAATGCCTTTGCGAAATGCGCCTCGAGGTTGATCCAAGGTAAGTGCTAGCTCTGGCGGCTCAAGTGGTTCAATCGAAATCGTACCCATCGTTCCGCAAACGACGAATTGACGTCGACGATTGCCATCGATTTCTACCACGCTACTTCGAATCGTTGCGGTGGCTTTTGGATACTGAAAAACAGCCAAGCAGTTGTCGTTGAGCTTGTCTAATTTAGGATGCGTCTTGCGATTTACCGGCATCAACGATTGAGGTTTGCCAAGCAAAGTAACCACCGCGTCAATCAAATGACAGCCCAATTCAAACATGGCGCCACCTCGATATCGCTCTAGTTCCGCCCGTTCGTTCTTCCCGATTTTTTTGCTTATGACACCGTGAATTTCAAAGATCTCTCCCAACCATCCTTGCTTGACCGCCTCGTACAAAAACTGAAACGCCGGGTTGCTGCGGAACATATACCCTAGTTGAATAATCCGCCGTTTGTCCGCCGCGATTTGTGTGACTCTTTGGAAATGTTCAAGCGATGCACCTGCAGGTTTGTCTAGGTGAATATGCATGCCAGCCGAAAGGCACTTCTCTGCCACGCTGAGCAACTGGTCTATCTCAGTCTCGACGAAAACGAGTTGCAGTCCAGGCTGATTCAACAACTGCTCGACCGTCATCCAAGCACTGTTTGCATAGGCGGTCGAGCCTCGCATCTTGTCTCTTTGGACTTGATCCTCTTCGACTACGCCTAACAATTCGAAGTGTTCACTGAGTTTTTTGATTGCCTCCATTTTTCCAGAAGCGTGACCGTGTTTCGTACCGATTTGACCAACGCGAATACGTACCGGTGATTGCCCAAATGCCGTTCGAGTTAAGCTAGATGCGATAAGCGAACTGGCTACGAAAGGAGCTAAGCTCGCCAAAGAGTTTTTTCCAAAAACGCGACGGGTGATAGGTTTCATAGCGATCACAAACAAGGGACAGCAGGGTGAATTCGGCCTCCATTGTACCTCAGTCGCAGCAGGAGTGTTTTCCATTTTGAGGGGCGATGTTCAGCATCAGAATGGGCACGCTAGGCTTCCGTCGAGTTTTACTCGGCGGAGCCACAACTGGCAGCTACCAATCGATTGCAGAAAGGTCTTGCTCTCCGTTTCGGTTTATCCGAACGGGAGCGCGTGCATGGCTAGATACATTGCTCCCGCCTGGATAAACCCGACGGACGCAGAACTGCAAACACCGCAGATTAGAGTTGTTGCCCATCGAAATGTCGCATCGCTTTGTTCGCTCATGGCATCGCCTACGGCTCGGTGTTAATCGTCGCGTCTTGCTATCGCAAGAGCTTGAATCAAATATCGTAGCTCCTCCTCGACCTCTGCAGAATCTGAAACGGTCGAGGCAATATGCCCTTTTACGATCTCTCGAAATCGCTTCCGCCATCGATGTATGGTGATTTTAACCACCTCTGTCGATACGCCGAGTCTTGCAGCGACATCGGCATGCGATAGATCGATCGGATCGCCGGTAAGCCAGGGTCGAAGAAGTTCAAAACGAGTAGCTTGCTCCGCACCCAAGTCTTCCTCGAGGTCCTCGAGTGAGTGCTGGAGAATCGACATTGCCCACTGGCGATCAAAGGCGGCATCGGGCGGCATCGCGCTATGAGTATTTGTCGTCATAGAAGACTCATCGACTTGATCGAAGGACACATGCGAAACCAGACCACCCCGCTTGTCCGCTTGGTTTTTCTCACGCTCGTCAGCCAGAAAATGCTTCACCGCACCGAGCAGATAACTTCGAAACCTCCCTCGCGATTGGATGACGGCGTCGAGGGATCTTCCCTCAAGCACTTTCGCGAAAAACGCATGAGTCCAATCGCGAGCATTCGGGTCGTGACGTGAATAAGACTCTACGAACGCGGACACCGGGGCGTAGTAGCGATCGCAAAGTTCCTTCAACGATTGTCTGGCTTCGGCCGTCTCGCCTCGTGCCGATAGGACATTCGTCCACTGCGTAGTCAGAAAACGACGGCTTGAACGTCCCTGCTTTGCAATGGGATCATTCACGGTTGGACGTCCGGCATGCGATATCCAGTGACCGCTGGGAGTGCAAAGGCTTCATATTCTCCAAAGGAGCTGTTGATTTTAAATAGTTGCGTCATGCTGTTGTAGGTATACGGTTGCGCGTTGCCGCGCTGTCGCTCCATCCTATTCTTACATGCCAGGGCTGTTTCGGCGTCTGGCAAGGCAAAGGCAAGTTCTAGCGTGTGCTCGTTATCCGAATGAAAAGTAAGTATGTCGGATCGCTCACCTGGAAAAATGCATTTGCCTTGATAGCTTTCTGATGCAAGAATCTCAGCCTTTGGAAGTAAGCTAAAGCCTCGAAAATCGACTTGGAAACTATTATCCGACGGGTCCTTTACGACCGCGATAAGCACGTTCTCTTTCGTCGTTGTCGAGACAACCTCAAGTCGCAAGTGCTGTGGCACCATGTAACTTGGCATAGTCTTGGGCTGCATGGAGGTGGGCCGCATGGAGGTACCAGACATCATGTACACAATGATGAGCCCAAAGAACGCCCAAAGACTCACAACAAAAGCCTTCATAATTGTCTTCAACGTCGATGCGAATGGGCTTGGGTTGACCGAGGTTATGAAATTTGGATCCGGCAGTGAACGTTGGATCTTTTGCCTCGTCATCCACATTCCGACAAACGACAATGCAATGCCGAAACAAAGGCAAACCGCATTGGCCATAAACATAAATGCAGGTGAGGGCGTTCCCTGCATTTGAGTAATAATCCCGTTCGCTAAAACAAGACACCACCCAATTGCTAATCCGCAAGGCCAAAGGGTACCTGCAATCACTCCCCTCTGCAAACCGTTCCGAGCTCCACTTCGCTGCAGGAAGAGCAAGTGAGTCAATCCAAGCAGAGTCCCAGGAATACCGAACCATGCCGAAATCAATCCTAGACTAAAAACCAATCTATCGGAGGGACCCTCATGTTGTACGGCAATCGAAACGGGTATTGAGATTGACGCAAGCACCAATACAATTGCAATCGTTGGTCGAGCCGAATAGCGTTGAAACGATGCGTTAGGGTTGACGATCAGAGGCCTAGTGCCACTCGTTTCGACTTGTTTGCGATTTGAGTTCGAAGGATTGCTTAGCATTTCAACTTGTGTCCGCACCTCGTTCGCGCTCTGCTGTCGCCGCTCGCGGTCCTTTTCTAGAGCTCGCATCACGACATCATCTATGCGGGCATCCACGGTTGCCGTTCTTTCCGAGGGAGCGGCAAATCGTCCAAGTGGCAATTCACCGGTCAGCATCTCATAAAACACAACACCCAACGAAAAGATATCGGCGCGGTGGTCGACATTCGCTGGTTGTTCAATCTGCTCTGGAGCCATATAGTGCGGGGTGCCGATCGTTGCGCCCGTCGCAGTTAATCCAGTATTATCGTCCACGCCCGCAAATTTGGCGATTCCGAAGTCGGCAATCTTCACGCGGCCTTTCGTGTCTAAAAGAATGTTCTCAGGCTTGATATCGCGATGAAGCACCCCTTCATCGTGCGCGAACTGCAAGGCTTCGCAAATTTTGGGAATGACGCTCAACGCTTGCTGTGGAGTGAAACGCGTAGAGGCGAAAGCCTGTCGGAGATTTACGCCGTCGACATACTCCATTATCAAATAATAGTGCCCATCGGTTTGGCCGAAATCGTAAACGCCAACAATGTTGGGGTGGTTGAGTCGCGCCAGCAGTCTCCCCTCACGTTCAAAACGTTCTGCAAAAGAGGACTCTCGGGCCAACCGCAACGGAAGGATTTTCAACGCCACGATCCGATCCAGTTTCGGTTGCCGGGCCTTGTAAACAGTTCCCATGCCCCCTTGCCCAATTAACTCGAGGATCTCCAACTGCGGGAATGCCGCTCGGATGGATTCAAGGTCACGTGGCGATCGATCGTCAATCGGAAAGTCCGCTCCACCTGTGCTGATGGCTACAAACTGCAACAAGCAGTGCGGGCACAGGCCACCGGGTGCGTCCGCAAAGATAGCAGACTTGCATTTTGGACAGTGTTTTAGCGGTTCTTTATTCATCGATGGCACTCAGCGACAATCCTCGAATCGAAAATGACGCCGAGAAGGAGCGACGTCTCTAAGGCGATCGGCAGACATAATACTACCAGGCCACCGTGTGGCACG
>JBBRJI010000427.1:0-5630 GCA_038219625.1 Pirellulales bacterium
GGTCTCTTACCGCAGCTGCTTTGACTACGTTTGCAGCAATGAGTTGCATCGCGCTATGGACTATCGCAACCTGCACACGACCGGCCTTCTGATTTGCTAAATCACAAGCCTGTGTGAGCACGATGACATTCTGAGTGTACTTCTGTGGCTCCCAAGCATCTGACGTGGACTGAACCCAATCAACTATCGGGCATTCTGAAAAAATGTCACCTTGGGTAAGCCCGATATCCGTTCCGGGTACTTCGTACATTACTCAAGTCCAACTAGGTCGGGAAGCCTTGGGATTGAAGCTTCGCGAAGCACAACCGGGACACCAACGCCCCGTGGAAAATCGGGGATGGTGGGCTGCTCCTCAACGTCTCCAATTGGGCTTGGGAGACGAAGTGGTAAGCCATTGCTTGTTGCCATTTGGGCCACCAAAGAATTCACTGCCGATTCAGCGGATGGGAAGGCTCCCGAATCCACCAATCGTTTAACGTAGAGTTCGACGTTTCCGTGCAATGTGACGTTCATGGCTTAATTGTAGCATTTGGCAGGCGAGAAATCCAAGGCATTTGGAGAACCAATTTAGTCGAGGGGTTAGCGGGTTAATGTACTGGTTCGGAGGATTGAACGAGGCTCCGAACTACGCGGAGGATGGTCTCTTTCTGGTACGACGATGCGTTGACGAACATGGAAACCAATTCATCAACTTCCGAAAAGTGCCCCCGATTATGCCCCTGGTCGGAGCGGCAATTTTCGCATACACAGTGTTTTTCCACGCAGAATGGCGAATAGCACGGGACTGTTAATCCGTGTGTCGGTGGTTCGAGCCCACCCGGGGGAGCTCTCTTTTTTGTCAGCCATCTGCTGACAATCGCCGCTAAACCCTGACAAATTAAGGGTTTGCGGCAACGGCCCACTAACCACCCCTTCGGGATGCCTCTGCCACCCTCTGTCGGTTCCCCAACGGTGCTTCATTGGTTCAAGTACCGCTTCGAGATCTGGTCGATGACAGCGGTTACCGGAAGCCTTAATCGTCAATTAATTTCGAATTCACTGACGCATTGACCTAAGTTGTCACTGCCCTGCTGATAATGAATAGTGTTGGGACGCGGCAGACCAACAAAACCAGGCCCGCCGCAGCAATCGAACTCAAGGAAGAATCAAAATGCTAGTACTAAGTCGTAAAGTTGGTGATAAGCTGGTTATCGACGGCAATATCACGGTCGAAGTCGTGAAGATCCAAGGCAACCGGATTTCGCTCGGCATCGTTGCCCCTTCCGATGTCAAAATTCTACGAGGCGAGTTGACTCAGCCGAAAGCTAACGCACAAGTTGTGGAACTTGTCGTTGAAGATGGATTGTTGGTGGCTTGCTGACTCAACAATGGTTTGAGTAGAGGTTAATCCTATCCACGACCACCTTCGCAACGCTCGATTGCGAAAAGCGGCGGCTTAGGTCTGGCGTTCTTAAGCCCGACGGCCGTTGCCCTTGCCAATGGGAGCTTCGAACGCACAATACTCCCCAAAGGAGATACAGAATGCGAATACTTTTCACCGGCGGTTCTGGCAAAGCTGGACGGCATGTTGTTGCTCACTTAGTCGAGCAGGGGCACCGAGTCCTGAATTTGGACCTGACTCCAGCCAATATTCCGGGTGCCTATGACATGACGGCCGATTTGACCGACGCCGGTCAAGTTTTTTCCGCAATGTCGGGCATCACTTGGTTCGACGAGTTGGATTCCGGCGAAGGAGTGCCTAAGTTTGATGCGGTGATCCATTTTGCCGCCATTGCTCGGATACAACTGCGTCCCGATCCTGAGTGTTTTCGGATCAACACGGTTTCGACCTACAATGTGCTCGAGGCTGCAGTGAAGTTGGGCGTGCCGAAGATTTTGTTCGCATCTTCGGAGACGACGTATGGGGTTTGCTTTGCTCACGGCGAAGTAATTCCGGATTACATCCCAGTCGATGAGGAACATCCCACTATTCCACAAGACGTCTATGCCATGTCCAAAGTTTGCAACGAGGCTTGCGGTCGCTGCTTTCACGCACGATCCGGCGCCGATATCTACGCGCTCCGGCTCAACAATGTGACCGAGCCGCATGAGTACGCCAAGCTTGCTCCGCAATGGCGATCCGATGCTTCCTGCCGTCGCCGCAATATTTTCGCTTATATCGACACTCGGGACCTCAGCCATTTCATTGACTGCGCGCTTGCCGCAGACGGACTTGGCTACCAAGTCTTTAATGTCGCGAACGCAGATTCTTCCGTGGGTGCCACCAGCTCCGAATTGATTGCTGAGTTCTATTCCGGTGTTCTGCAGAAACGAGAACTTAGCGAGTTTGAAACTTTTTACTCAATCGACAAAGCCCGTCAGATGTTGGGCTTTGAACCGCAGTCCCGATGGCGTGAAAGTTAGCTAGCTGTTGCTGACTAGCTTTACTTCCACACTGCGGTTGGACTCGTTACACTTCTCGCATGGAAGTGATCACATTGCAATCAGGAAGTGCCGGTAACTGCGTGTTCGTACGAAGTGGCGAAACGCGAATACTCTTTGACGCAGGTATCAGCGGGAGCAAAGCCGAATCGCGTTTGGCCGAATATGGTTACGACATTCGCGACTGCAATGCATTGGTTCTCTCACACGAACACTGCGATCACATCAGCAGCGTCGGCGTATTTCACCGAAAATTCGGATTGCCTGTCTACGCGAATTTGCGAACTTGGAACGCTACTCGTGCGAAGCCATCGACGGGCGTGTGTTTCGTAGTCGAAGACGTCGAGTCGGGACAGCGATTCGGTTTGCTCACGGACTTGGGGCATGTCTTTAGCGGACTCCAAAAAATCATCGGCAGTCTGGACGCGGTACTGATCGAAAGCAACTACGAT
The DNA here is from genome assembly GCA_038219625.1 of Pirellulales bacterium. Classification (GTDB taxonomy): domain Bacteria; phylum Planctomycetota; class Planctomycetia; order Pirellulales; family Pirellulaceae; genus JBKCUI01. The sequence continues at coordinate 2,874 of JBBRJI010000427.1, forward strand.
GATGCGATGCTCCGCCACGGGCCTTACCCGCAACGCTTAAAAGATCGCATTTCAGGAAAGGGTGGGCATATTTCGAACGAGGATGCTGCCGAGCTTCTGGACGCATGTGATGCAAGTCAACTGCAATGGGCTTGCTTGGGACACCTGTCGGCGGAGAACAATTCACCCGACGTCGCCTTAGCCACTCACCGTGAGCGCCACAGAGATCGCTTTCCCATCTTCTGCGCTGATCGCGACGGTGCACTGCATCTACCGAAAATCAAAGAGCCTAAATTTTCGCTCCGAGCCAACGCTGCGTACTCTTGAAGACGGTAAACGCAAAATAGCATCAGTCAAATCGCTTGGCTATCTCTGATCCAGTTCACGTAGCAGGGTTATCAGCTCGGTATCGCTCACGACGTCAACTCCGAACGCTTTACAGTGGTCCACTACGTCCTTTGCACCAATATCTTTATCGATACTGCAAAGGTAGTTCGCCTTGGTGCGTAGAGCAGTTTCAATTACCGGATCATCGTCTCGATCTCGGGTAACGCGTACTGACTTGGCCGCTTCAACGTCGATAACGAGGGCGACCTGCTGAATCGATCGAACAAAGTCTTCAATCTCGGTGTCAGAAAGACCGTGGATTTTTCGAAAACGGGGATACCTAAGGACTCGGTCCAACTCCGCTAGCATGAAGTTCGACGTGCAGAGCAAATTCCCTTCCCTTATCGTTCTCCGTAAAAGTTCAGACGCCAGACCGGACGGAGAAGCCACCGCGCGAACGATGATATTAGTATCGAGGACAATCTTTACCATTACTCGTCGGTGCTTTGGATCGCCTCAGCAATAGCTGCATCAATCTCAGAGGAAGTCACACCTTGCTGGGTGGATTTCTCATGAGCCTTACTCAGTAGCTCTTCAATTCGAATCCGTGCTGCTGCCTTATCAACTTCGGTCGGTTCGACGCCAGAGCGGTACGCAAGAACAAAGATGCGTTGATCGGGAGCCAAATCTCCGCCGACGAGCTCCTCAATTGCGTCACGTTGTTTCGGCGTGATGTCGCTAACATTACGGTCAACAGATGTTTGAATGGAGTGGCTCATAGTTATTTGGATCCTCGCCCTATGATATCAGCTATGAGCAAAGCAGTCACGCTGAAAGGCTGACGGTTGATTTATGCTGGAAAAGCCGAGGGGAATTGCCTAATTCGCAATCGTCAGAAAGCGAAAGCAACCGGAAAGGGTCATTGTTTCGATCGCAGTCTGGCAATTAAATGGATGGTTTCACGGACGGGTTCCGGCAAATGTTTCCACGAACGAACCAAAAACTGCAAGTCTGTGTCGTCAATTAATGACATGCAGGGAAACAGTTGGCTGCAAACCAACCCGGGCGTGCAAGCGTCCACGAAAGAAGCTGGCGTGCAACGGTTGTTTGACTTGATCAGCCTTTTTGGCGAGATAAGTGCGATAGAAACACCGAGACCTTTCGAGCTTTTCGGAGTCCAGTTTGCGCAAATCAACCAAAACGGCAGCATATGAGAGAGCTTTAGGAAGTTGCAGATTCTCGGGTCGTCGAGCTGGATATGCGAGAAGCCAAGAAGGCTGCCGAAGCCAACTTGATCTCTCATCGCGAGGAAACGGCCGCAATGAGAAGCCAAGCCAACACGGCAAAGCTACTTGCGGACAATCCGACTTTGATGCGACTTCGCGAGCTGGAAGTACTCGAAAAGATTGCTTCCGCTGGCGAGATGAACATCGTGCTGAGCCCAAGTACTACAGAAACGAAGGGATTGGCCGACAAGGTCATGAACTTGCTTTAGTTTTAGTTGGTTTTGCAAAGCACTGGCTTGTCAATTGCCTGACAGGCCGGTGCTCTTCGATGGGTACAGTGCTTTTATCGAGCGATAGTCTGAATCGGGCGCTGCATCAGTAGCAAGAGCCGTCGGTTCGAGTCGAGTCCTATTTCACGGTAGTCAACTCATAGTCGTAAAGCGTTGAATTATGGCCTCCTATCGCCGTCTGATGAATCCGTACTGTACCGCCTTTGATCTCATACTCAAACGGCTTCTCGGTGAAAGGATCATTGGGAGCCGGTAGGTCTAGATCTGCTAGCCTCGCAGGGAAGCTTCCGTCGTGCTTGCTTGCATAGTCCCGAAGAGATTCGATGGTTTGAAGAAACTTGACGCGACGTTCAAAGTTTCGACAAACAAGAATGCCATGCGGCAAGACGATTGGATAGGGACTAGATTTCGCTCCAGTAGTTTGGAGAAGTGCTTTATTTTCAGCTTCGATCTTGCTCTTGGCTGCAATAATCTGAGTTGGACTTTGAAAAGCCAAAGGCTCAATCTGTGTACGGAGCCGACAGTATTGCATGTAAACCCAACGCATGATGAGTTCTTCGGAAGACATCTGTTTAATCTCGGCGTCGGTAAAACCAAGCGCTTCGGGAAGTTGCTGCTTGGCAAGTTTTTGCATCTTATCCTGCAACTTTGCACCCTCTTCTGGCGTGTAGCGTTCATCACTCGACTCAGCGTACAACTCAACAAACTTTCTTGCAATCTGAACCCATTCTTTATCGCCGATTGGAGGTAATGGTTCGTTAAGACGCGCTGCTGTTGCCCACAATTCCCAGCGTAACATTGGGCCAAGATCCTGAAGCGTGGGTGGTAATGCAGCGAGTGACCAATACATATTCGGACATTTGCCAGACTGAATTACAAGTTCAAGATTGTCGAAAGCCATGTTTGCGATAGCCAATCCCACAAAATGACAAACT
>JBBRJI010000428.1:0-5623 GCA_038219625.1 Pirellulales bacterium
GCCCCAAAATCAGTGGAATCCTGGTGGCCGGGGGCGTCTTTGCCGCATTCGCATTGACGCCGTTGTTGGCAACGTTGGTACCACAGGAGACCATTGTTGCCCAGCTAGAGAAACTCGCAATTAAGCCCGCCAAATTTGGATGGAATGCCGAAACGAAACAGTTTGCGGATTCGGCAGAAGCGATCTACCGAGCCTATATACGACAAATTGGTGCGGGCGCAGTGGCGGCGGCCGGATTCATTACGTTGTTAAAGACCTTTCCGACGATCGTTGCCTCGTTCTTGGAGGCATTTCGATCGCTGACACGCGGAAGCAAAGCTACGGTGGTTCGAACCGAAAAAGACCTGTCGATTTTAGTGGTCGTACTAGGAAGCATCGGCTTGGTCGCACTAATGGGGATTCTGCCCGGAATCCCAGGCGATACGGTTCTCAACAAATTGATGATAGGTGGGCTCGTTATCGTCTTCGGCTTCTTTTTCGTAACGGTCGCGAGCCGAATCGTCGGGATCATCGGCTCTTCCAACAGCCCTATTTCAGGCATGACCATCGCGACCATCATGGGGACCGCATTGGTCTTCATCGGCATCGGTTGGACAGGAACGTTTTATGAACCGATGGCATTGGTAGTCGGAAGCATCGTTTGTATCGCTGCGGCCAATGCGGGTGCAACCAGTCAAGACCTCAAGACTGGCTATCTAGTCGGTGCGACCCCAATGTATCAACAGTTGGCCTTGTTCATCGGGGTTGTGGTCTCTTCATTGGTTATTGGCTTTACCGTCAAGTACTTGGATACCCCAACACCGTTAATGCTCGAGAATGGAATCACACACGCGATCGGTGAGAAGTACAATGCACCGCAAGCGACTTTGATGGCGACACTCATCAAGGGCTTGCTCTCGTTCAACCTAGATTGGCAGTTTGTACTCGCAGGCTGTTTTGTTGCGGTAACGATGGAACTATGCGGGATTAAATCGTTGTCGTTTGCTGTGGGATTGTATTTGCCGCTTGCAACTACGTTGCCCATCTGGATAGGCGGTTTGATTCGCGGAATTGCGGACTACCTCAAGAATCGCGGAAAGAATACCAAAACCGAACACAACGAAGCGGAGGACGAGCTTGGCAAGGGGAATCTGTTTGCAACTGGACTGGTGGCGGGTGGAGCATTGGCTGGCGTCGTCATCGCGTTGCTATCCGTGAACGAAGAGGTAGCAAATTACCTCAAAGCTTGGAGTGCGGAAGCAGGCTTGAGCAGTGCTTTGTCGGGGTTTGTCCAATCGCTCGGTGTGGCGGAGGCGCATGCAGGTCACGTTGGCTATCAACTTTTTGGAGTATTATGCTTCGCATTCATGGGTTCGGTGCTGTTTACGTTTGCGCGACGAAAATAGAATTGAACATGCGCTCGGCTTCATGCGCGTGAAGCCGGCGGCATGAACAATGCCCCCGAGTTTATCGAGAGTTTCTCTCGGGGGATGGTTACTATATCTCTAGAACAGATGGTCAGGACCCCCGGCGTGAAGCGTTTCATACCGGCGGAAGCAACGTCCCATGCCGACAGACGAGAGCCTCGTCTGCCCACAACACGCCTACTGCGATGCCGTTCCGCCGTTGAGTATGTAGGCTAACAAGTCCAAAATTTCGTCCTTGGTCATCATCGCCAAAAGGTTGACTGGCATCGGTGAGACTTTCGATGTCCCAATACTTACGACTTTCTTGCGATCGATTGACTTCTGCTGGTTTGGATCGGAGGCATCGGTATTCAATGTGATCGTATCCCCGTTGAGATTGACCACCACACCCGTAAACCGCTCGTCGTCGTCGGTGACAACCTCGATCGGTACAAACTGCTCGTTGATTTCCTTGCTCGGAGTTACAATTTGCTCCAGCAGATCCTTTATCGAATATCGACGACTGGCACTGGTTAAGTCGGGGCCGGTAAAGCCACCTGCGTTGCCGAATCGGTGGCATGTAAAGCAAGCGGCTGCGCCGAACATCTTGCGTCCGTTCTCAAGATCTCGCCGCAGGATACCTTCCGTCAATGAGCCCTGGTGGTTTAGCCCCTGGTTGGCCATCGCTACCAATTCGTCCAGTGGGTACACATTCTCCTTTCTACCGGCGAAGATGGCACCTACATTTTCAATGGCCGATTTGCGAACCGGTTTCTGTGCGATCAATGGTGCGAGCTCTGTCTTTTCACTTTCCGAAAAGGTACTCAGCGCGTCGTTGCGAATGAACTCGATAAACTTGTCAAAACTAGCACCGCCGCGGAAGTTCGAAGCCTTCAAAAACCATTCGAGATAGGCCGTTCGCGTTTGAGTTGTCCAGCCCGTCTTTAATGCCCGAAGAGAGCGTGCATATTCGATCTGTTCTTCTTGGCTTGGAGAACGTGCCATCAGTGCAATCGCCTTATCTGCAACCGTTGGCGATTGCAGATAGACCAGAGTTTCGCAAAGCAGCCAGTTCAAATCAAACGATTTGCTTGGAAACGCAGGATCCAACTTGGCAATCAATCGGCCAACGGTTGCATCGTCCGGTCTACCAAAACGATTCAAGATGATTTCAAGCGTTCGAACGTAGGTGAGTTGCCGATCCGATGGCAGTTTCTGCCAATCCATTTTCGCCATGGCGGCTAGAAGATTTGTACCCAAAGCCGCATCGACGGTTGGCGACGTTTCTTTTCGCAGTGACGGACAAATCCCACCGACTCTGGCGGCCGCAAGAATTGCTTCGACCTGTGTGGCTGCGTTGGTCTCATTCAAAGCCTTTTGCAACCAGCTCGCGAGCGGCTGATGTTCGATGGCTATGCGTGCGGCCCATCGAATAAACCGATCCTTGCTGGCCAAGTGTGGCCAAGCCGTTTCGATCGCTTGCGGATTCTGTTTTCCGTGAAAGAATTCGAGCTGCTTTCGAAGGGATCGAGCAGACGCAATTTCCGGGCTCAGGTTTGCCTCAGGATTTGCTTGGGGTTGATATCCGGACGAAACGGATGCGGTCGACTCGCTACCTTTGTACGTGATGCGATACAAGCCGGACTGAACTCGACGGCCACCGATGGCAAAATACATGGCACCGTCGGTTGGGTTGATGATCGCATCGGTCATTGGGAGCGGTGAGCCCGAGACGAATTCTTCCTTGGTTGCGGTGTAGCTTGAACCGTTTGGAGACAGGTGTACCGCCCACATCTTGCCCCAGCTCCAATCCAGGATAAAGAAAGCCTTTTGGTATTTGGCAGGGAACTTAGCACCATAGCCGAAGGTAGTTCCGGTCGGAGAACCCGGACCGATATTGATGGTTGCTGGTAAGTTGTCTGCGTAAAACTCAGGTCGCTTTCCAGCTCCATTTCGCCAGCCGTATTCGGAACCGCTGACCACGTGATTGACACGCGTTGGACGATACCAAGACGTATTGAAATCGTATTCCATGTCTGCATCGTAAGTGAACAGTTCGCCTTCGTCGTTGACCGATGCGTCGAAGATATTGCGGTAGCCATTGGAAAAGATTTCAAACTTCTGGCCATCGGGAGAAACCTTGTAAATGATCCCACCCGGACCAACGACATCTCGCATGAATCCCTTTCCGTCCGGCATGCGTGGCAACAGATGATCTTCGCCCCATACGGACGGTACTGGGGAGGTAGCTTCGGTTTGAGTCTTCTTGGCCCCATTGCCACAAACGAGATAGAGCGACTTCCCGTCTGGAGTTGGAACCACCGCATGAACGCCATGATCGCCGTTGGCTTCGATGGCTCTTAACATTTCTACCTTGTCCAACTGATCGTCACCATTGCTATCGGTGATTCGATAGAGCCCAGATGGGATCTTCTTTTCGTAGTCATTGACACCGATGTAAAGAGCTCCGAAAGCCCAAGCCATGCCATTCACAGCTCGGATTTCCACTGCCAGTTTCTCAACTTTTTTTGGATCCAAGGGTTGGCCGGCTGGAGGCGGGGCGAAACGAAAAAGCCCACCATATTGATCGCTAGCCAGGATCCTACCTTTATCATCGAAACACAAATTGACCCAGGAACCTTCGTCTGCGCCAGGCACCGAATAGAGCAGTTCGACTTGAAAATCTTTGGCTACTTTGATACGGTCGATGGGGGTCGCTTTGTTTTCGTTAACGGTGGGACCAACTGTGGTTTGTCGAGCTCTTGGTCTAGGTTTTGGCGATTGCGGGGGATCTAATACTTTGGGGGCCTCTACTTTGGGAGCCTCTACTTTAAGTGTCGTGCTGGCCGTAGGGGTTTGTTCGGCGGCCTTTTTGGGTGCAGGATTCGCATTCTTGTTTGGAGCACCGATGACTTTGGCATCTTTTGGAATCGGACTTTGCTCAAGCGTCAGAACGTCCCCGTCTGGCAGTTCTTTTAAAAAGATTTCCTTGATTTCGACTTTCATGGCTGGACCGCGGTGCACTTGAAAGGCAAGCAACCCTTCCAGTTCGCGTTCCGATTCTTGATGGTCGATTAGGTCGGCAGTAGTCTTGCCATTGACTTGATGAATCAAGTGGTTACCGCGCGCGATGATTTTGTATTCATTCCATTCCGGCACTTTCACTTCGACCGGTGCTTGTTCTTTCACTAACCATTTGGTTCCCGATCCATCCACAATCACTTCTTGCCCGTTCTTGGCTACGATCCCGCGCCCGCGTTCGTCATAGACCATTGCGTTATTGGCAGGAGCAGGATGAACGTCGCATTGGTAGCCACCGATGGACCATTTACCAACTTCGGGCAGTTCGCGACTTCGATATTGGATGCCAGAGTTATTGCCTGATTGACGGAGCGTAACCCGCAATTCAAAGTTTTTGACTTTGCCACCCCGCCAAATCAAAAACTGGTTGTATGGAAGTGGCTCGTCCGCCTTGGTGATGCCAACGATCGCTCCGTCTTGAACGCTCCAAAGCTCAGGGTTTCCATCCCAACCAGAAAGGTCTTTACCATTGAAAAGATTTCGTTCCTGTGCATGAAGAAACGAACCTAAGAACATACTAAAAAAAACGACGATAAACTTAATGGTTTTGATTGGACTCGCGTTCCAGGGAGGGAGGGGTCGGGGTTTGCATTCTAAGGCACCGCAGCCTCTAAGTCATCAGAAAAGGCCATTCCAATGGTCCAAAACATCCTTTGTTGGTTGTGTTCTTACCGGTTGTGCTTCTTCCAGCCCAAGAGTTGGGGTTCTTGCGTAGCGGAAGCCGCGTAGGCTTTCGGCGACTTCAAGAGGTAAATCCCGTTGGATTCGTCTTAACCACCGAAACTCTTGGCGAGTTCCGCTACACTCTTGGCGAGTTCCGCTACACTCTTGGCGAGTTCCGCTACCCTCGAATTAAGCATGGAAGACGCAGTAGCTTTCCATTTGCCGCTCGTCTTGGAAACTTTTGTTACAATTTCTGCCTCCCTCTTTTTGCGAGTAACCCATGCTTAACCGAACGTTCCAATCTTTCCTTTGCGCCTGTTGTCTCACTGGACTCTTTTCGGCAGCACGTTCGGACGAGAAATCGCCGATCCTTCATTCCTATTTGGTGATGGGGGCAAAGACTGCGATCATCGAGGAAGACGGCTCGACGGGCTGGGAATACGCGCCCGGTTCACGAGATGGTTTTGTACTGCCGAGCGGCAATATACTGTTGG
>JBBRJI010000429.1:0-5619 GCA_038219625.1 Pirellulales bacterium
GGCAGTTTGAAATCTACCTAAACTGGGTGGCACGCTCTGAGGTACGAAGGGCGTGGTGAATCGCTAGAGTCATTTGCCACACTTCCCACGCCCATCGCTAATCGCTTTGGACGTGCCACACGGTGGCCTGGCTCGGCAGTCTTCTGTCTGCCGTTCGCCTAAAAAGGTACCGGCCGTCCAGAAAAACAGCCGCGAATCACCTCCATTGGAAATCTCTTCAACGATTCTGTTCTAACACTATGCAAATCAACAAAGCCCTTATAACAGCCGCCGGGCCGGGGCAATCCGCACTCCCGTTGCAACGCTTGGTCGACCGAGATGGAGTCGAAAAAACGGCATTGGAAATGATCCTCGGCAAAGTCGCCAAAGCGGGAATCGAGTCGGTCGCTATTGTCATCAGTCCGGGCAACGAAGAAGCCTATCGTCGCGCCGCCGGCAGCTTCATCGACCGACTGACCTTTGTGACGCAACCAGAGCCGAGCGGATATGGACAAGCCATCTTGTGCGCTAGGTCCTTTCTTGGGGATGCACCGTTTTTGCATCTCGTCGGCGATCACCTTTATTTGAGTTCGCAAAGCAAAGGCTGCGTCAAACAATTGATCGAAGTGGCGGCGGCCGAAGGCTGCTCGGTTTCCGGTGTGCAAGCCACGCGAGAAACGATGCTCCCCTTTTTCGGTGCCATCGGAGGCTTTCGACTGCCGCAGACCGAGCGGCTGTACGAAGTGAAACGGGTTATTGAAAAACCGACCCCGACCATGGCCGAACAAGAACTTACCATTGCGGGCTTTCGAAGCGGAATCTACCTTTGTTTTTTTGGCATGCATGTGCTCACCCCTGCAACCCTTGAAATTTTGGAGCGGCTGGTTGCCAACGAAAATCGGCCCATCTCCTTGGCCGAAGCCTTGAACGAATTGGCCAACCGCGAACGTTACTTGGCCTGTGAGATTCAGGGGCAACGATACAACATCGGGGTGAAGTATGGACTGCTCAACACCCAACTTGCCCTTTCGCTCTCTGGCGTTGACCGCGATCGCGTGCTGAGCGACATGGTCGAACTGCTTGCTTCACAAAAGTTGTCATAACCGCCATGAATACTCAACAACTTGCAGGCAACACTTGGATTGAAACCATCCTTTCCTTGGACGATGGAATTCGCCACAGGACGTTGGAATCACTCTGCTCCGGGCTCGATACAGAATCGTTGCTAAAAGCCTTAGCCGAGCTCGATACGTTTCGCCGCACTGCGAGCAACCTCTATCAGCGAGTGCGCGCGCATTTCTTTCTGTCTGCGATGTACCGATACTATTTGCCTAAGACTTTTCCTGAGTCTCAAGCTGGGCTTCTCCCGTACGAGGCCTACCAACATATTCTTGAACGACGCTTCCCCGAAGCCATCGATCAGTTGCTGGCGGTGCAGAGCGCCCAAGGCCCCACGCTTGTTATCGCGAGTGCCCTTTCGCGAGCTTACCACCAACTCGGTATCCAAACCCTGGCGGATCAAGTGCGTCGAAGTGTTCGAACGGTTCGTGGCAATCAATGGATGTTTCGTATCGGCCACCCGAGTGAACACCCGCTTCGTTTAAACAAAATGATGCGCCAGTGTGACGACCGAACCGGCGACTACCCCATTTTGTGCGAAAAGACAAGCGTCCGGATGGATTTCTCTCATTCGGGTTGGAGTGACATTTTCTTTCTAGGGATGGACTACCCCGAGGGAGCCCGTGTCCTAAATGCTTCCATCGATCTGGGAGTCTACGGTCGGGATACAAGTCCGCGACCGCCGGTCGAAGCCTACCTGCGAGTCATTGACCGCCCTGTTTTCAGGCTCGTTAGTACGGACTTGGGAGTGGAAGCAGAAATCACGGAGATCGATGATGTCTTCGATTTTGCCAAGGACTATCTAGGACTGCTCAAGTCGGCGCTGATCGCCTCGGGAGTTGTTCCACCCGCCATGGAGGGCTGTCATCAAAAGATGTCTCAACTGCTGCAAACGTTGATCGGTCAGGAAGGCTTGGGGCTCGAATTGGTAAGCAAGGTCAATGATATTCCCAAGGGCTCTCGGCTGGCGGTGTCTACGAATTTGCTCGGGTGTTTGATCGCGGTGTTGATGCGAGCCACTGGCCAAGTTTCGGCACTCCAAGGTGGGCTGGAGTTGGTGGATCAACGCTTGATTACCGCTCGAGCGATCTTAGGCGAATGGTTAGGAGGCTCGGGTGGTGGTTGGCAGGACTCGGGTGGCGTTTGGCCTGGAATCAAACGGATCGAAGGTATGCTGGCTGGACCCGGCGACGCGGAATCGGGAATTAGCCGAGGCCGATTGCTTCCGAATCATACGATTCTGAAACAGGATCATATCTCGGACGCGACGCGCCAGGCGTTGCAAAATAGCCTCGTACTGATCTACGGTGGAATGGCCCAAAACGTCGGTCCTATTCTCGAGATGGTGACCGAAAAGTACTTGGTTCGAGCTGAAAAAGAATGGGATGCTCGACTGCAAGCGCAGCGCATATTCGAGTTCCTTGTTCAAGCGTTAGAACGAGGTGATATTCGTCGCGTTGCAGAACTGACGACGGAGAATTTTACAGGTCCCTTACAGACGATCATTCCGTGGTGCACCAATCGATTCACCGATTCGATGATCGAACAATGTCGCGTCCGGTGGGGTGATCAATTTTGGGGATTTCTCATGCTGGGTGGAATGTCCGGGGGCGGAATGGGGTTTTTCTTTGACCCAACCGTTCAGGCTGAGGCTCGCCATTGGTTGCTCGAGGCGTTGGTGGCAACCAAACGCGAGTTGCAAACGCGATTGCCATTCGCCATGGACCCGGTGGTCTATGATTTCGCCATCAACGATCGAGGATCCTGGTGCGAGATGCTCAGTGGCGAGGCTGCGACGATGCCGGATGGCTACTACGCTATCCTCGCCCCGAAACTGATTCGAAAAGACATTCGTGAACTGAGCGAGCAATCTCAGCGAGAGCTGATGCGATTGAATCGTTCCTGCCGCGAGGGGGACGGACGGGCTCGCTGGCTACTCGATCGGCTCTTGCCGCAATCACAAGCGGAAACGGACACCAAGTCGGAACTCCGTGAGTTGCTCCAAGCGAATGGGTTCGACAGAGCACAGCACGAACAAATTCGAGCCGACCTGCTGTCAGGGCGAATCGGGCTGTCTGAAAATCGGTTGCCTCCCCAAACCGTGATTCAAGATGTTTCACTGGATGATATTATCGACTTGCGAATAAGGACGGCACATGGAAAGCACTTCACGGACCTATCCGCGCGGGGCGAATCCGCACGGGGCGAATCCGCACAGGGCGAATCCGCACAGGGACGACAAGCGATCGAAGCTGGACAGGTTGCGGTCGTTTCGCTGGCCGCTGGAGTGGGATCGCGATGGACTGGCGGTGCGGGGGTTGTCAAAGGACTCCATCCCTTCGCGAAATTCGCAGGCAAGCATCGCAGCTTCATCGAAGTCCATTTAGCAAAGAGTCGACTCACGTCCGAGCAATTTCATTGTCCGGTCCCACATGTCTTTACCACGGGTTACATGACCCATGGACCGACGGAAAAGCACTTGGCCAGCGTAGGCAACTACGGATACGATGGTCCGGTCTATTTGTCCAAAGGTATGTCGGTTGGATTGCGAACGATTCCGACCGTTCGGGATCTGATCTTCTTTTGGGAAGAGATGCCTCATCAAATGCTGGATGAGCAGCAGCAGAAGGTACGCGAGAGTGGCCACGCGGCGATCATGGGATGGGCCAAGTCGGTCGGTGAAGCAAGCGACTACACTGACAATTTGCCGCAACAGTGCATGCATCCAGTCGGGCACTGGTACGAGATCCCGAACTTGCTTCGCAATGGACTGATGCGTCGGATGCTAACGGAAAGGCCGTCGCTGAAATACTTGTTATTGCACAATATCGATACGTTGGGCGCCAATTTGGATCCATTGGTGCTGAGCAAACACATCGAGTCGGGAGCCTGTTTGAGTTTCGAGGTCGTTGGACGGCGCATGGAGGATCGCGGTGGCGGACTTGCGTTAGTGGATGGCAAGCGACGGTTGGTTGAGGGAATGGCCATGCCCAACGAGCGCGACGAATTCGGATTGACATTCTATTCTTCGATGACGACGTGGATCGATATCGATCAACTCTTGGCGACCTTTCGCTTAGATCGGGACAAACTGGCCAACCCAGTTATAGTCGACCAGTCCTTGCGAGCCATGGCCATGAAACTTCCAACGTACATCACGATCAAGGATGTAAAGAAACGTTGGGGGCTAGGTCAAGAAGATGTTTTCCCGGTAACCCAATTTGAGAAGCTGTGGGGGGACATGAGCACCCTTTCGGACATTTCTTGCGAGTATATCGCGGTTGAGACGATGCGGGGCCAACAATTGAAAGATCCGGGACAACTAGACGCCTGGGTCCGTGATGGTTCGGCGGCATACATCGACGCGTTATGCAGGTGGAGTTAGACGCCAACGTTTGTAGCTGAGCGAGGCCCTCGCTCAGGTGTAGCTGCATCCGACGAGCGAAGGGCCTCGCTCATCTAGCGTTTTGAAGTTCCGCGATTTTGGGAACATATGATTTTAAGGTCAAAGGCCTTGTTCAACATAGCCTGGGGCAACGCCCCAGGAACCCGGAAAACGTGAGGTTTATTTGGCCAACGGCCATATTCATCCTGGACGGGAATGGATTGAATATGCCGTTGGCCAAACCGAATCGTTATGCTTGGCGCTCGACGGCTGCAATGGCCAAAGTGCGAAGGGCTGTCACCGAGGAATTCGCAGGAAAGCCATCCAGATAACGGACCGCTTCTGCTATCAATTCTTTCGCAAACCGTTTCGTGTACTCGGACGCATCGCAATTCTCCATGGCCGAACGCAATTCGACGGCGGCAGCCATGTCGCCGTTATTTAATCGCCTTATCATGGTTTCACGAGCTTTCGATGGCAGACATTCGAGCGTTCGGATGGCCGGCAAAGTCGGTTTGAAGGAACCCAAGTCCGTACCGAGTGTTTTGCCGGCATTATCTTGCAGTCCCCAAACATCCAACCAGTCATCACAGACCTGGAATGCCGTTCCTAGCTTCAAACCATACTGCTGCATTCGATGGCAGGTCGCTTCATCGGCACCTGCGCTCCAAGCGCCCAGAGAGCAACTTACCGCGCACAGAGCACCCGTCTTGGCGTCCAGAAGGCGGATGTACTCGGGGATCTCCATTTCAAAATGCCGGATGCTATTGCCTTGCAACATTTCCCCTTCGCAAACTTGTTTTGCGGCATCCGCAATCCATCGCCCAGGAATTGTAGAGTTTCCTTTATTCGCCAGCCCGTAAGCGTGTGTGAATAACCAGTCACCCACCAAAACGCTGGCCGGCACGGACCACTTCTGGTGCACGGTTTCTTTGTGTCGACGCACGAGGGCCGCATCCAGGATATCATCGTGAACTAAGGTCGCGGTGTGAACCAGTTCGACGACGACGCTTAGCCGAATGGACTCCTCGAAGGCGATCCCTGAAGCTTTGGCTGCAAGTAACAAGAGGCTGGGCCGAAGTCGTTTTCCACCCAAATCCGCTACGTAAGAAAGCATTTCGGCGGCGCGGGGATCA
>JBBRJI010000430.1:0-5592 GCA_038219625.1 Pirellulales bacterium
TGTGGTACTAGGACTGATTTTCTTAGTGCCATTTGTGGTTTTTGGTTTGATCCACATGTTGACCGCTCGCAAGCGGAAGAACAAGCGAGCAATTCGAGTCGGTTACGCACTTTTTACAGTCAGCCTAGTAGTTCTTGGGACAGGGCTGCTGCTGGTACGTATCGGTGATGTCTTCGATCTCAAACATCCCTCGACTCGTGCGGTGGTCTATTGGATTCACGTTATCTGTCCAGCGGTAACGATTTGGCTTTACTGGCTGCATCGTCTGGTGGGGCAAAAGATCAAATGGAGACTAGGGATTGCTTACGGTGCGATTGCAGTTGCATCGGTGGCCATCATGGTTTCCATGCACACTCAAGACCCTCGCGAATGGAACAAGATTGGTTCTGTAGAGGGAGTGAAGTATTTTGAACCCTCGCTCGCACGAACCGCGAACGGGGCTTTTATTTCTGCTAAGAATCTCGATAACGACGAGTACTGCTTGAAGTGCCATCCGGATGCGTACAAGAGTTGGAACCACAGCGCACACCGCTTTAGTTCGTTTAACAATCCAGCCTATTTAGCCAGCGTGCGTGAGACCCGTGAGGTTTCTCTAAAGCGAGATGGCGATGTTAAGGCTTCTCGGTGGTGTGCTGGGTGCCACGATCCGGTTCCTTTCTTCAGTGGAGCCTTCGACGATCCGAAGTTCGACGACGTCAACCATCCGACATCTCAAGCTGGAATTACATGCACGGTTTGCCACGCGGTGACGAACGTCAACTCGACGCGCGGCAACGCAGACTTCACGATCGAAGAACCACTCCACTACCCCTTTGCATTTAGTGAAAATCCAATGCTACAGTGGGTCAACCAACAACTCATCAAGGCCAAGCCAGCGTTTCACAAAAAGACTTTCTTAAAGGATTTCCATAAGACCTCTGAATTTTGTTCGACCTGCCATAAAGTACATCTGCCGTTCGCGTTGAATCAGTACAAGGACTTTTTGCGAGGGCAGAATCACTACGACTCGTGGTTGCTTAGCGGAGTCTCGGGACACGGCGCTCGAAGCTTTTACTATCCTGAAAAAGCGCAAAAAGCGTGCGCAGGTTGCCATATGCCGTTGGAGGAGTCGAAGGACTTTGGAGCCAAACAGTTTGCTGGCTCGAATAGCAAATTCTCGATCCACGATCACACTTTTGCCGCGGGAAATACCGGCTTGCCAGCCCTTCGTGGTTACTTGACGGATGTGGAAGACAAACACAAAAAGTTCATGGAAGGGACGATGCGAGTAGACATCTTCGCAGTTAAGGAAGATGCGAGCGTGGATGGCAAACTTCTTGGTCCAATTCGACCTGAGGTTCCACGATTGAAGCCCGGATCGAAATACCTGCTCGAGACGATTGTCCGAACACTTAAGGTCGGCCATGAATTCACACAAGGCACCGTAGACTCCAACGAAGTTTGGCTCGAAGTTATTTTAAAAAGCGGGGAGCGACTCATTGGCCAGAGCGGTGGGATGGATGCCAAGGGTGAAGTGGATCCGCGGTCTCATTTCATCAATGTCTTCATGTTGGATCGAAACGGGAACCGTATCAACCGACGCAATCCTCAAGATATTTTTACACCGCTCTATAACCATCAGATTCCCCCGGGGGCGGGACAGGTTGCGCATTATTCGTTCCGAGTGCCGGAAGATCTGAAACTGCCGATCACAGCCACGGTCAAATTGCAATATCGCAAGTTCGACTACGAGTACATGGAGATCGTTCATAAGCGGCAACAACCGAACGACAACCCTATTTCGACGAGCGAATCGAACAACGTGAAGTTGATTTCAGACTCAGCTTCCAGCGGGCCAGAAGTGTATAGGAATACGCTCCCGGTTCTGACACTGGCGTCGGATACGGTTGTGTTTCCAATCGAAGGTTTGGCGGACGAACCAAAGAACGCGGACTCCAAAATCCCAACTTGGCAACGCTGGAACGACTACGGGATAGGGCTTTTTCTCGAGGGGAAGTCGGAATTAAAGCAGGCGGAACATGCCTTCCAAATGGTAGAAACGCTGAAGCGTTTCGACGGTCCGGTGAACCTGGCTCGTGTGTACCTGCGTGAAGGTCGAATCGACGAGGCGATCGACGCCGTTCAGCGAGCAGCCAAAGCAACCGATCCAGTGGCTCCCGAGTGGACGATGGCTTGGTTCAGCGGTTTAGTCAATCGCGAACAAGGCAGGCTAGTCGAGGCGGAAGCGAATTTCCGAAGCATCGTGGACCAAACTACCGAAGAACGAAAATTGAGAGGTTTCGATTTCAGTCGCGACATCGAAGTACTAAACACTCTCGGTCGTACCCTGTTTGACCGTGCGGAACAGATGCGACTCGATTCGCAAACCAAAGAACGAGACGTGTTGCTCCGGCAAGCGGAAAAGCAATTTCTGAGAGCGTTAGCCATCGACTTGGAAAACACCAATGCTCACTACAACTTGGGCTTGATTTACGGCATGTTAAGTGAAGGTGAATTGGAAAAGAAACACAAGACACTTCATCTTAGATACAAACCGGATGACAATGCTCAAGGTCTTGCCGTGCGTTTGGGACGTGAAAAGTACCCAGCGGCCAACAGTGCCGCCGAACCGTTAGTCATTTATCCATTACATGCAGCACTAGAGTGAGTTTTCGATGAGTATTGGCGAAAATTCGGACGAACGTGAGGAAGACGATTCTGTCATCGGTCGCGCGTTCATGGGTTCCGCTATCGTTATTGTCTTGATTGGCTTGATTGCAAGCGTCTCTTTCTTTGTATTGACTAGAAAACAGAAAAGCGAAATTGCGGTTGTGGATCCCGTTTCCTTGCCCGAAGCTCGAGAATTGCCAAAGGTAATTGTCCCAGCAATAGCATGGACCGATATCACCGAAACAGCCGGGCTGAACTTCGTTCATTGTAGTGGTGCAACCGGTGAGAAGCTGCTACCGGAAACGATGGGGAGCGGTTGCGCATTCCTCGACTTCGATTCGGATGGCGACCAGGACATTTTGTTGGTCAACTCTTGCGATTGGCCAGGCAAACGAGAACCTTCCAAACCCGCCAGTACGCTGGCGCTCTTTGCCAACGACGGTCGAGGGGGCTTTTCCGATGTCACCAAGGCGGTTGGTCTCGATGTGACTCTGTACGGCATGGGGGCAGCATGTGGAGACTTTGATAACGATGGCAAAGTAGATTTGTTTATCTCGTGTTTGGGCAAGGACAGGTTGTTTCACAATCAAGGTGGCAAATTCGTAGACGTTACGGAACGAGCTGGTGTCGGCGGTGATGAGAACGCTTGGAGCACCTCGAGCGGTTGGTTCGATTGCGACCAGGACGGCGATCTCGATCTGTTGGTTTGTCATTATGTGGAGTGGACCCGGGCGTTCGATTTGGCGCAGGAGTTTCGGCTGCTGGGCGGAACCGAACGAGCCTATGGACGCCCTCAGCCGTTTGCGGGAACGTTTCCTTCGCTGTTTCGAAACGATGGCGACGGGAAATTCTCAGATGCTTCCGCCGAAGCCGGATTTCACGTTGTCAACCCTGCCACCGCCGTTCCAATAGGCAAATCACTGGGTTTAGCCTTCGAAGATTTCGATGGGGACGGAAAACTGGATTGTGTGATCGCCAACGATACGGTGCAGAACTTTCTCTTTCACAACTTGGGGAATGGCAAGTTTGAAGAGATCGGCGCGATGGCAGGTGTGGCGTTCGATTCGGCTGGCGCGGCTCGTGGCGCGATGGGAATTGATACAGCGGCTTTTCGAAATGATGCTTCGATCGGGATAGCGATCGGCAATTTTGCAAATGAGATGTCTGCCTTGTACGTCTCCCGATCCAGGAATCTTCAGTTTTACGATGCGGCAGTAGCCAACGGGTTCGGGCCCGCTACACGCTTGGAACTGACTTTTGGCGTGCTGTTCCTCGACTTCGATTTGGATGGCAGACTCGATCTCTTTCAAGCCAACGGCCACCTGGAGGAAGACATTGCAAAAGTCCAAGCAAGCCAGCACTACGAGCAGTCGCCTCAGCTTTTTTGGAATGCGGGAGCACAATACAACACCGAATTCATTAAGTGCCGTGAGCAGGAAACTGGAGGTGGGCTTCAAAAGCCAATGGTGGGTAGAGGCTCGTCTTATGCCGACATCGACGGCGATGGAGATTTGGATTTGTTGATTCTCGGCTGCGGACAGAAGCCTCGTTTGCTTCGCAACGATCAGAAAATCAACCATCATTGGCTGCGTGTGAAACTGGTAGGCAAGAATTCGAATCGCGATGCCATCGGTTCACTCGTCGAAGTGCGCATTGGTGACGTGACCCAGTCCAGACGCGTTAGTCCGACACGCAGTTACCTATCGCAAGTGGAATTGCCGGTAACATTTGGTCTGGGCGCCTCGGATGCGATCGATCGAATCGTGATTACTTGGCCCAATGGCAAGCAGCAGATCGTCGCTCAACCGATCGTCGACCAGCTATTGGTCATCGAGCAAACAGAGTGAAAGCGATCACGCAGACTCGTCGACTCGATAGCCGTTGGCTTCTTGATCCCACGTAAGGGAGTATTCAGCAAGGACGCGCGGAATTTGGGCCAACTGAGCCTCTAACACGGCTTCCATGCTCGCTGCGCGAATCGATAAGTCGCTGGGGCTAGTCGCATCGATGATGACTAGATGGAGAGTTTCGCTACCAGCTTCGATAAGCGTTCGGAGATAAACCTTGACTAGAGGGAAGGGGGTTAACGCCATTTCGCTGTTGCTGCGGAACAAGTCATAGGGTGCTTTGTCTGAAAAGCCATAGAGGGCGGAGCAGTTCTTCCCGGTCCGCAATGGCAATACCGTTGGAGCCAATCGCGTTTTACCATGCAGTAGTACGTAGTTGGGAGTTATGGCAGAGTCGGTCGACATACTGATGGTGTTCATGGTTTTGGTGTCGTTCAAGTGCTTATACGGTGACCGGCAGATCCGTCGACGATCGTGTAAGGGTACCAGAAGCAAGAACAGGAAACTGGAAAAATCCTTAATTCACAAGGATTTTAGACACTTCTCGATGATCGCCACTAAAATCCGTAAGTGCTTGCACCAAATCCCGCAGGTTAGCAGGTCGTCCTTTCAGGCGAAAGGCAGACAGAAGACTTCCAGGCCAGGCCACCGTGTGGCACGCCCAAAGCGATTAGCGATGGGCGTGGAAAGTGTGGCAAATGACTCTAGCGATTCACCACGCCCTTCGTACCTCATAGCGTGCCACCCAGTTTACGTGCCACCCAGTTTACAGGTAGATTTCAAACTTGACCCTCGCCTAAGCGTTTGGATTTGCAATCGCGATGGGCCAACGTGACAGCGATTGTATGGCTCGCGCGTCTGCCGATGTCGGTACAAACACAATGGCTTTTGAAAAAGGCACTTGGCTCAATCGAATATCGCCGGCTATCCGCCACTCTTGTTCGTCGCGCCAATCCTGGGAACCAGGCTCATTGGAAACGACTTGGCAAAATTCCAACGCTTCGCCACCAGCCAGCTTGGCAGTTGCTCTATCCAAGTAAGCGACTTGCTTGGCACCATTGCTTACAAGCCAATCGCGATCGATCATGATTCCAAA
>JBBRJI010000431.1:0-5587 GCA_038219625.1 Pirellulales bacterium
ATTCAATGCAGAGCATGCGATCGTTGCGACGATACCAGCCGACGCAGTCATGCCGTATGGCATGAAGACGCGTGCAGATACTGTTGACATTGATGCCAAAAACCGTAATGTTCGTAGGGGGTTGAAATATTTCAACGCGACACTCCTTTATCGCTCAGAGTCCAAAAAAATCGCTCATCTTTATCAATTATTGAAGCGAGCTCAGTCCCTGGAAGCAGCATCCTTGCAACTCCCAACTCGTGGTCACGCAACAATGAATTTTCATTCGTGTCTACCGGAATAGGTAGTGTTTCGACAATAGGTCAATCCCAGTTCGCTTCTTATGGAAAGATTTTCCGCGAAAGTAATTTGGGCAATTTCGCTGTGCTTATGCAGTATCGCTAAGCAACCCGAATTAACGTCGGACGTATCCGCCGCCTATGGTTTGGAAAGGCGCTGGAAGACCTACGCTCTGAACTGGGCTCTGCGGAGTTGGGCTGGCACTCCCGCTAGAGGCTTGCCTGGTCGCTGGAACAAAGGAATCACCGATCGAGTGCAAGCTGGGTTGAGAAGATGCCTGTTGTTGGCGTCGAAACTCATCCAGATAATAGCTTCCCGAGCTCGTGTTCATCGCAGTGTTTGTTGGTTCGACCTTCGGCGAAGCAGCAACTGCGAATTGGACTGGGGCGGAAGCCGGATTGCTCGCAATGGGTTCGGCTGACGCGGTTCGGACAATTGGATCGCTGTTGACTGTTGAGCCCGCGTTGCGTGAGTTCGTAGCTAGAGCTCGTGTCGAAACGCCAAGGGAATCGGCTGTGTAATTGTCTACGACTCCGCCACCCTCGCTAACCCATCGATTCCAAGCCGTCTGCAATTTGCCGAGTTTCGGATACGAATAGAATTCGTCGGTTGCCCCATCCCAATCGTTGGTTTCCATGCCTCGCTCCAAGAACTGAATAAATCGACGAGGACCACCTTGAGAAATCAAAAAACAGGACAAGCTGTACCCTTGAGCATACAAAGGCATCATGTCCGGCGGATAGTCTTTGAGCGTGAACAGTACTGAAAAAGGAATGCCTCGCCCTTCACTCAAATATTGCACGAGCATCACGTCGTGCTTGCTTCGCTCGCTTGGATGCTCGACGGTAGTACAAGCGCCTTCATCAGCCCATCTCGGTACCGGTTTGCCTAAGGCTGCGAAATAGCTGGCCATGACGGTGTGTGTGATTTCGTGAGGCAAAACACTATCGATGATTCGCTCAGGAGTGCCGGACACCGTCATTTGGAAATTGGCAACGCCTCCGCCGAGCAACGTGTATTTGGTTTCGCCGCTGGCTGGCGTTCTGGGGCCGTCGTTGACAAGGATCGGGCATGGTTCTGGCCAGTCGGGTAATTCTTTGCCGAGCCAATGCATTGCCAGTTGCTTGCGGCTCTCTTCGGCACAGCGAATCACCTCGTTAGCGAGTTGTGTGCTCCGAGCATAAACTCGGAAGTTAGACGACTGAACAACGGACCGCGGCCCAACAAAGACTTGCGCAGAGGCGGTGGAACACCACGCCGACAACGCGATCAATACTAGAAACAAGCTTCGTGCATCCATGCGATTTAGCTCCAAAGTGGACTGCTCATCAACCTCGCGAGAGGCTTTTTTGGCGGATCGACCTGCTTCCTGCTTGCGACCCATTACGCTTTGATCGGGAGTCTAGAAGACCGGTCAAAACGGTCTCTAGATCAATCTTGAGCGAAAGTTCAGAAAATGAGACAAATCATTTCAGTCAGCTAGCTAACGCGTCCGACAAGAACAATCTGATGACTCTTCAACAAAATCTACAAATGGGACGGCTCCGCGATGGACGCTTCGTAGCGATCCTAGCTGCTTCCCTACTCATTGCATTCCTGGCCTACATTGCTCGTTTGAGCGATGTTACGCACGACGCATTTCACGAAATGGCCCTGGTTCGCGTCTTTGCCGAAACCGGGACGTTTCCAATCGGTGATGTGTTTGCCTTCACGCCGACAGTCCATCCAGCGGTGCATCATGAATGGGGGACAGGCCTGGTGTTGTATTGGTGTGCCGGTATCAGTCCGCTAGGCATGGACGGGATGGCCATCCTGAGAATCTTGCTGGTGTTTGCCATTTCAGTTGCTCTCTACCGTGTGGCTCGCAACGGCGGTGCTCATCCATTGTTGATTTGCGTTTGTGCCCCGGTCCTGTTCCCACTTCTTTGGGTCGGATTTGCAACACTTCGAGCCCAAATCTTTACGCTGTTGTTTATGTTGCTTCAAATCCTCATGCAACAGTCTGATTGGCAAGGTCGCAAGGCGTGGGTCGTGGCCTGGTCCATGCTGGTTGTTGTTTGGCTTAATATGCACGCTGGCTTCGTCGTTGGTGTTGCCATGATGTTTCTACATGTGTTGGAACATTGGCTTAAGGAGATAGGAGACAACTGGACTCGCGAGCGTCTTCGGAACGCCTATTTCAAACTCTGGCACCATTTCTTGCTACCGCCGATCTTAGCTATCGGCTTGCAGCTCAATCCATGGGGAGTGCTTTACGGACCTTATCTTCTGCGCGCGATCACGATGGAACGGCCGACCATGCTCGAGTGGCAGCCATTATGGATGACCCACGACAGTACCACATCCTTGATCGCATTTACGCTGTCCATCCTGGCACTTGGATACGTTGCCAAGAATCGTCGTTGGTCACGATTGAGAGGATGGCTATTCTGCTGTGTTGCTGCGTACATGGCCTTGAAGCATTTACGACACGGTTCGATTTACGCCCTCGTTTGGATGGCTTACATGCCGGGCTGGTTGACTCCGACTGCGTTCGGCCGAGCGGCCATTGCGACCCTTATTAATAGTCGAACGATGGCGATTCGAGGTGCCACTTTGTCAGCCATTACCTGCATCGGGTTTATCGTATGGCATCCCATTTGGAAGGCAACGATACCTAGTACCGATCCCGATGGGGCCATGGTCTATCCCACAGGAGCGGTTCAATTCCTTAAAAATTCTTCATTCTCTGGCAACGTCATGACTCCGTTTGCGTGTGGAGCGTACGTTTCTTGGATGTGCTATCCTGAGGTGCGGATCAGTATGGACGGGCGATATGAAGTTGCGTACCGCGAAGATGTGCTTCCAAAGCACAATCAATTCTATAACGCTGAGCCAGGATGGCAGGCTGCCTTGGACGAGTTCTCAGCCGACCTAGTCTTGGTTCAAGCCAATTCGCCGGTGCGGAAATCGCTTGGCAAAAGCGGCTCGAACACGGAAGGATGGCGAGTTGTCTACGAGGATCCAGTCTTCTCACTCTACGCAAACGACAACATCGGACTACCGGTTTCCAAGTCTTCGGCTAGAATCGATGGAGGTTTGGAGCCGAAGTAGAGAGCCTTCGTTGAAAGAACGCCGCTTGGCTGGTTGTGCGGATTGCGTTTCGTTCGGATCTTGTAGGGTCGTTTAGTCATGTGGAAACCTCTTGTTTTGAAACAACACCTGTTCCTGGTTTTGATATTCCTGTTCGCCCCGGTCGGTCCTGGATGCCAGAAGACCGATGTCCCGAAGGAAACCAAAACCACTCCCACTCCCACCGCCGAGTCGCAAAAAGCTCCAGCAAACACGGAAGGTTCAAACTCCATCGACGCGGTGACACTCGCAGGACTGAAGAGTGCGAACGACTATGTGACCTCAGCCGCATGCCGCGAATGCCACTCGAGTCAGCACAGTTCGTGGGAGACGACTTACCATCGCACGATGACTCAGGAAGCAACGCCCGGTACCGTCCTTGGAAACTTCGACTCCAAGATGGTTAAGGTTGGGGGCTATCCTTGCATGCCGGTTCGACAAGGGGACAAGTTCTTCATGACGGTTGTGCACCCAGGATGGGACGACCAGGAAATTAAAGAAGGGCGCGATCCACAAGCCACGGACTTGCCGCCAGCTATCATTTATTCCGTGGATCGCGTGATCGGATCGCATCATCAACAAGTCTACTTGTCACGTGGTGAGGACGGTGCATACCATACGTTGCCCGTGGTCTGGAATGTATTGGATAAGCGATGGACGACTCGGAAGGCAAGTTTCTTGGCCGAGCCAAAACCCAATTTCTATCACAATACCAAGCTTTGGAACAACGGTTGTATTTTCTGTCATAACACGGGGCCAGATCCTGGGATGGAGCTAAAGTCATTGGATGGCGGAAAGAGTCGTTGGGTATGGAATTCCAAAGTTGCTGAACTTGGGATCGCATGCGAAGCTTGTCATGGGCCTGGTGGTGGCCATGTGCAATTGGAACAAAAGATCGCAAAGAGTCCCGGGCCCCAACCCGTTGATGCCCTGATTGTCAATCCACGCAAGTTATCGAAGGTCGAATCCGTTCTAACCTGTGCACGATGTCACGGAAAAATGATCGCAAAAAAGGAGTTTGACCATCAATGTCTCACGGATGGCGACTTCTTTAAGCCGGGCGAATGGGAGTTCGTCAAACGATACGACTCACCTTCTCGAGATGAAAGCAAGGAATTTGATGAGAGTGGTGACGGCAAGTATTTCTGGAAGGATGGAACACCTCGAACCACGGCCCTAGAATACCAGGGAATACTTCTTTCGCCTTGCTACCAGCAAGGAGAGATGACCTGCCTTTCGTGTCATAGTATGCACAACGCTCCAGCCAACGACCAGCTGCTTTTCGGCGATGGCGATGCGCATTCTATTACCGAACAGAATCGAGCGTGCACGCAATGCCACAAGCAGTTTAATAGTGACGATCTACTGAAACAACATACGCGTCACGATACGAACGCATCGGGAAGCTTGTGCTACAACTGCCATATGCCATTCCAAGCCTATTCGTTGCTTAAGCGTATTCGAAGCCATCGCATTTCCACTCCGACCGCGACGGAGACAGCAACATCGGGCATTCCAAACGCATGCAATCAGTGCCATGTCGATCAGTCGTTGGAGTGGACCAACGCAACGCTGGCTACATGGAGCGGCAAAACGCCGTCCGCTATGTTGGCCCCCCATCCCGGTCTGTCCTCAACCGTTGCGGATGCGATTGCGGGAAATGCACTGCAACGCGCTTTGGCTATTGAACAATTGGGGGGACGTGAGAACTTTGAGTTGTCGGGCACACAGTGGAGAGCGAGGCTGCTCCTAGAATCCCTTGACGACAATTACGACGCTAATCGATACCTGGCATTCCGAGCCTTGGTAAAGATGCCGGGCTATGAGAGTTTTCAGTTTGACTACATTGCGCCCGAGTCCGAGCGTTCCTCTCAAATCCGAAAGGCTAGAAAACAGTGGGACGAACAAGAGACCGAGCCAATACGTAATCGACTAAAGGCGTTGCTTGGAGGGGATACGAGCAGTTCGATGGACGAGTTAATCCAAAAACTGAAAAACCAGCGAGCTAACGTTCCTGTGCTGGTTCTGGAGTGAGCAATAGCCGCTTTCCGGCTTAAACACGTCCGGGACTAGTGGTCAGGTATGGATGGGTTCGACCAGTGTCCGCCGAAGTTTTTGCCTCGAACGACAAATCCTTTTTTGTGCCAATCGTACCAAGTTGTAACATCGGCTGCCGCATACCGAATCGTTAGTCCAC
>JBBRJI010000432.1:0-5584 GCA_038219625.1 Pirellulales bacterium
ATTGAGTGTATGGCAACCGTATTACGAACAACGGCTGACAACGGAAGACGCCATTGAAATCCTGATCCAATCTGGCCTGCTTCTCTCGGTATTGTCGCAGGACTCTGCATGCCTCATTTCCACCAGACCATCCTGAATTCAAGCTTGAGCCACAAGCCAGTTGATACGACATGACCTCCTCGAATTCCCCGCAATACCGACGACCAACTGAGCCGACTGAGGAGCGGTCGAGTGATCTGTTGCTACCCTCCATTGTGAATAATTTGCAAGCGTTAGTGGAAATAGGGGCCAAGTTCAGCACGGTCTACGCTGATCCGCCGTGGGCCTATTCCAACACTGCGGCTCGGGGCGCAGCAGAGAATCATTACCGAACACTGCCACTGGAAAATATCGTCGCAGAGCCAGTCAAAGAGTTGGTGACAAGCAACGCTCACCTGCATCTGTGGACGACCAATGCGTTTCTCCGCGATGCGTTTGAAGTTATTAACGCATGGGGTTTCACTTACAAATCCTGTCTGGTGTGGGTCAAACCCCAGTTGGGTATGGGCAACTATTGGCGCGTTTCGCACGAGTACTTATTGCTTGGGGTCCGTGGAAGCCTGCCGTTTCAAGATCGTGCGTGCCGAAGCTGGCAAGTGGCCCGGCGGACGGCTCACAGTTGTAAGCCGTTCCTGTTTCGTCAGCTCATTGAGCGAGTCAGTCCCGGCCCTTACCTGGAATTGTATGGCCGGGAAGAACATCCAAATGTCGGTTGGACTGTTTACGGGAATCAGGTTGAACGAAGACTATTCTGACGTCGGAGCCGGAGCACATGGGTTTCGGGTGGGAAGTCAGCATCGGGGACGAACCAAGCGGCTTCCGCGAAGTGGAAGCCGCGCGCGAAAAATCAGGCGTGGATGCTGAGCGACCGTTGGGGGCACGATTGTACCCGACTCGTGAAGCACAAGCCGGGTACGACGGTTTACTGTCAGTCTTCGTCCGGAAGCATGATAGTGATCACTGGCTCTGCATTGTCGCCAGGGCCACACAGCGACTTAAGATCAACGTCTTCCGACGTGGCCTCACCGGTTCTCACGGAAACGGTGAATCGCATCTCATCAGAACGCCCGTCCTTCGGACTCACTTTGATAGTGAACAGCAAGACGTTCAGTACATCCCACAAGCGACCGGTTTCGTCCTAGTCATCTGCTCCTTCAGGAACAGCCACACAATTCGCCCAAGCGGCTGATGTGAGTGCCACAGGGTACTTGAATCCTGCTTCAGCCGCAAAGGCGGAGACATCAATCAGTACACCGTCGGCAATTGCCTGAGCGCGAGTGTAAGCATAAATCAAGTTACACTCCTTTTCGTCCGTCGCTGAAGACTCTTCAATGTCGTCCAGCAGGCTGGCAGAGATTTCGAACCAATCCACTCGGCCAAGTGCTGTCGTGAGCAGGTCAGAATAGAGACTGTTCTGGATCGTGGGAGCATCTTCCTCGATTGTTCGCTCCAGCATCCGCGCCAATGTCACCCGTGCCTCCTCCGATGGCTCGTTATTAAGCGTCTCGCTTGCCATTGTTTGCCAGTAAGATTGAGTTTCCTGCTCGTTATCAATCCAAAGTTTGACGAGCCAGGTTTCTCGGTTTGTCCATCCTTGATAGGTTTTGTTTTCCATGTGCCTCTTGTGTTGGTGGGACGCTCTGGTTGTCGAGCATCTGTGAATCATCACCCAACCCGCATTCGTTTCCGGCGGAGTGGGCCTTTGAGAACCGCCAGCGGTGAGGCCCACTCTGTTGGAAACGAAAGACACCGAACGTCGATCCGAGGCAGGTCGCCAGGCGGGGCGGTGGGGGCCAACCGGAGCCGAGTCAAGGTGGAGAGCGCAGCGGACCTTGACGCGGTGAGAGGGCGGCGGACAGGTGGGGCGAACAACCGGAACGACGTGAGTCATCCAGTGGGAGTGCTGCGCGAGGCTTTCGCGCAGCGAATGGCAGAGTTGCACGTGGGGTGGTGGGGAATTCATTTGTTGAATGATCGAAAAAGATCGGCTGTACGACATTGACGCCCATTTGTGGCGAGTACATCATTTCGAGTTGTGGATGTGGTTTTCGTTGGTTTATGGGGTGATGGGCATGAAAAAATTCGTCGCGTTGGCACGCGTCAGCAGCCGAGAACAGGAACGGGAAGGGTTTTCACTGGCCATTCAGGAAGACGCTCTTCGGAATCACGTCGTGAAACTCGGTGGCGAAATCAGCCGTCTGTTTCGGATCGCGGAAACCGCCAGCAAGACGGACGAGCGCAAGACGTTTCGTGAACTGGTGGCCTACGTGAAGAAGCACAGTCTCGAACTGGATGGGCTTCTCGTCTACAAGGTCGATCGGGCCGCTCGCAACCTGTTCGACTTCGTCGAGATTGAACGTCTCGAATCCGAATACGATGTGCCGTTCATCTGCGTCTCACAACCAACCGAGAACAATCCCGCTGGTCGCATGATGCGGCGAACACTGGCCAACATGGCCAGCTTCTATACTGAGCAGCAATCGGTCGATGTCCGTGAAGGACTTTCCAGACGTGTGAAAGAAGGCTGGTTCGTCACGCAGGCACCATATGGTTACTCGAACGTTCGCCACGACGGTCGGAGCGTTGTCGAGATCGACACCGAAGCTGCTGACAACATCCGTCATATTTTTCGTCTTTACGCTTATGAGAATCTCACGATTGATGGTGTGGTCGCTCGTATCAACGGTGAAGGCCGTGTCTTTCGAAAGTCACAACCCTCGTTCCCACGCAGTTCTGTTCATAACTTCCTCCGCGACCGAGCCTACATCGGGGAGATTCTCTACAAAGGGCAATGGTATCCAGGTAAACAAGAACCGCTGATTGATCGAGCCACCTGGGATCGAGTGCAAGTCCTGCTGGGAGACCAAAACTATCACAGCCACGCATTGACGTATGGCGGTGAGTTCATGACGTGCGGACATTGCGGAAAGCCGATCACCGGCGAGTGTAAAACCAAGAAAACCAAAGCTGGCCCGAAGGACTACATTTACTACCGCTGCGCTCGATACACAGCCAAAGATCATCCTCGGATTCGCGTTCCGGAAGCAGACCTGGATACTCAGGTACTCGCAATCTTTGATCGGATGCGAGTCGAAGACGCATCCGTCCGCGATTGGTTCCGATTGGTACTGGCATCGCAGACTCGCGACGCACAAGCAGAATCAATGGCTAGACGGTCAGAACTGCAGCGTCAGGCCACGCTACTCGTCGAGCAACAGGATAGGCTTTTGAACCTACGATTGGGTGAAGAAATTGACGAACCAACGTTCGGGCGAAAGGGCACCGAACTGCGAGATCGCATGGCCTCGATTAAGCTGCAATTGGATGCGATCGACCGTTCACACGACGAAACAGCGGAGTTGACATCAAAAGTGTTTGAACTTTCGCAAACCCTTCGGGAGAAATGGGTTAGCGCTGACTACGATAAAAAACGTCGTATCCTCGAAATCGTCTGTTTGAACTGCACCCTCGACGGCGCAACTCTTTGCCCCACAATAAGAAAGCCCTTCGACGTCCTCGCCGAAGGGCTCATTTCTGAAAATAGTCGGGAATACAGGATTTGAACCTGCGACCTCTTGGCCCCCAGACACGAAAAGCTGAAACGGGTTTCAGCAGGAAACCTGGTCTTTCCATTGGTATTGTCATCATGCGTAGGTGTCTCGTCAAGTATCAAACAGCATCAAACTACCTGAGTGAATCGCAGTATATTCGAGTTTTTAGGTGGCGACTTTAGGTAGTCGGCTGAAACCGTAGGTAGTCGGTGTCAATGAAAAAAGCCCGATCACCTTTCGATGTCGGACCTCGCTGTCATCTTGAATTGCGGGACGATCAATCACTTGATTGATGCCAGTCGTCGCGCTTCCGCCATCTGGTTTTCCGTCAACTCATGGTGCCTCGAATAGCAATCCGCGACCGTATTGAATGCCAGAACACTGCCGTTTGGCTAAACCATCACTTGTCTGAAATGCTGGTTTGGGTGGACGCCCCAGTCTGCTTGAGACCGGCTCGTCACTGGAAGATCAACGAACTTGTCAGCCATTGGAATCACCCTCATCAAAAGTGCCATTGTTGTGAATGCGGGAAGCGAATGATGAGTTCGGCTTGTCGGGTTCGATGCCCTATCCCGCCTGGGTCCAAATTATTCAGTAATGACAATCCACTCACATGATTCGAGCCGTTCGCGTTCTTCAGCTTTCCATGTTGCACAGGCATCTGATTCCCACTCTGCATAGTTTTCTTCGTCGTATTCTGCTGACCATGATTCGTATTCTTCGGACACCCATTCGTTGTAGGCATCGACTTCCCACGACTGGAATTCTTCAGTGTCGTCATGGTCGATATCCTGTTCGTCTGCGTACTCACCCCATTGGTCGGCAGAAACGGATTTCCATTCTTCTTTGGCGTGTTCGTCCCATGCCTCAGACTTTTCAGATTCGTAGGTATCTTTCCCAATCTCGCCCTTCGCTTCACTCCAGCCGTCCTGAAGATACTCCGAAAGTTCTTCTGAGTTGAACCTACGAACCAATTCCATGCCGAGAAATTCACAAACGCTCTTCAGGCCATCCATCTGCAAACCTTGTTGACCAGAACAAAAACGCTGAAGACTGCTTTGCGGAATCTTCGCAACAGCCGCAACATGATTGATACTCAATCCGTCGAATTTGATCGCGTCACATATTCGATTGAAAGTCATTGAAGCATTCTCCAAAAAAACACTGAGCCGACTAATGGTTATGCTACAGCAGCATAACTGGCGGTTCAGTGTGACATTCGTGGATTCGCTGTCAGCTGCCAGTTATGCTTTTAGAGCATAGGTGGCTTGGAGTGGCAAATGGCTTCCATCAATTCCGATCCACTGCCCGCCGCTGCATGGAAGTGAACGCCACCACAGCATTGACTTCCAAAACGGGCTGCAAGAATCTTTGACTTTCACCCCGATCCCGTGCCACCAAAGACTAAAAGCGGCAGTAGCAGCATCACAATAGCGACCACAATCAGGAACCAGATCGCAGGCGATAGTGCCCGGCGCGGCTTTCGGATCGGTGGTTCCGTTGGTGGCTCGAATGGGTTCGAGTCAAAACGAGCAGCCCCATGCCGTCCGGGTAGTGAATTGGGTAGTCAGTGAAACTTACCGCAGGTCAGGAAATCGCCACGGGTCTCACCAGACGGGCCAACGTGCAGCATGTGGACCGCTTTGCACTCCATTTCAGCCCGAAGTGGCAACAAATGGCAACGATCACTTTCACTCCATCCAAGTGATCATCTGATTGAATCACGGGACACCGAATGATTAGTTCGGCTTGTGAGTCGATTCGAAGCATGCAGAGACTTGTGATTACTGAGCGTTCGCCGATTCGATTACAACAGGCCCGACGCGGTGGACCGCATGCAGCAAACCGGGATGGCCGATCCGGTCGGCATGATTATCGAAATGACCGACGACATCGGCAAGCAGTTGACCTACGCGGCGCTTGAGAAGCAAGGTATGTCTCGGCACGAGATTCCCGAACTCATTGCGTCCTACTGCAAGAACGCCATTCCAACA